>NZ_JBJDQT010000028.1:0-123723 GCF_044903565.1 Streptomyces sp. NPDC004065
ACGCTCGGCTGGGAAACCCCAGCCGAGCGCCTGCATAAACTGCTCGCGGCCTGATCAACACGACCACGTGTTGCGACGACTCCTAGAAACCGCCGGCCGTACCCGCCCCTTTTCCTTCCTCTCGTTCCTTCCTCTCGCCGGCCCCGGCCCACCCCTTCACCCTGCCGCATACGAAAGGACGGCCCCCGGCACGGCGAGCGGCCTCACGGCCTCGCCACGGTCGCCGGGGCGCCGTCCCTGCGTGTGGTGTGTCAGCCGCGTCCTCCGCCGTACGGTGCGGACATACGGCCGGAGGAGCCCCTGTGCTCCGCCGCGTTGCCGATCGAGGCGGCGACGAGGGCCAGCAGCAGGGCTATCACGCCGACGATGACGTTGTTGACGACGGTCTTGGTGGTGCTGACGTCACCGGCCACGGCCCACGGGGCGATGATGGTCCACAGACCCAGCACACAGGCGGCCCACGCCATGCTGTGCACCCGGTCGTAGGCCCGGCCGAACCCGCCGCTCATGAGCAGCGCGTAGGCGATGCCGATGATCAGGTTGTTGACCGTCAGGGTGGACAGGCCGTTGAAGCCGGTGATCCACGGCGAAGCCGCGAGATAGAGCCCGGTCAGCAGGGCCAGGGTCTCGATGGCCTGGGCCTTGGGAGTGCTCGCGGTGCGCTCGGCCATCTCGTGGCGCTCGCGCATCGCGATGATGTCAGGATGGGTCGCCATGTCGGACCGAGGAGCGGTCGCCATGCCCATCACCTCCAGCGTTTGTCCGTTTTTGTGTCGATCGCTTCGGCGGGCGAGTACCCGGCTCGCGTGAGCTAAGCGTCGTCCGGCGCGGCGATACCCGGCAGCGCGACGGGGGAGTGGCCGATGTCCCCGCCTGGGCCCGCCCCGCCGAGACGCCTGCCGGCGGGCGCCCGGGGGCCCGCACGGCTCATGGCGGACCCCGCCGGGGCCCTTCTGGTCGCGCGTGGCCGGTAGCGGGGTGATCGTGGAAGAGCCGGTACGGCGAGCGCGCCGGTACGGCGCGGGCGGCCCGGGGCGCCGGGGTCTGGAGGGCCGGGGCCCGAGGTCGGGGCCCTGAAGGCCGGGAAGGAGCCGGACATGCGAGCCGCGAGTGCGAGGGCGACCGCCGTCGAGGACGCGGAGGCACGACTGGCGGGACGGGTCGCCGTCGTCACCGGTGCGGCCAGGGGAGTCGGCGAGGCCCTCACCCGGCGGCTTTCGGCGATGGGCATGCACGTCGCGCTCCTCGGCCGCGAGGAGGAGACCCTGCGCCGGGCGGCCGCCCGCCTGCCGTGCCCCAGCACGTGTGTCGAAGTGGACGTCACCGATCCCGCCGGGCTGGGCGAGGCGGCGCGCCGGGTGGCCGCGGAGTTCGGACCGGCCAGTGTGGTGGTGGCCAACGCGGGCATCGCCGCCGGCGGGCCGTTCACCCAGACCGAGGCCGGCCTCTGGCAGCGCGTGATCGACGTGAACCTGGTGGGGTCCGCGAACACCGCGAGGGCCTTCCTGCCCCAGCTCGTCAGCACCCGCGGCTACTTCCTGCAGATCGCCTCGACCGCGGCCTTCGGCGCGGCGCCCCTGATGAGCGCCTACTGCGCCTCCAAGGCCGGTGCCGAGTCCTTCGCCCAGGCGCTGCGCGCCGAGGTCGAGCCCCAGGGCGTCACCGTCGGCATCGCCTATCTGCACTGGACCGGCACCGACATGATCGCCGGCATCGACGACCACCCCGTACTGCGCGCCCTGCGCGGCCACCAGCCCGCCTTCGCCCGGCGCGTCCATCCCCCCGAGCAGGTGGCCCGCCGGCTCGCCACCGGTGTCGTCCACCGCGCCCACCACGTGTACGCGCCGCCGTGGCTGCGCTGGTGCCGGCCGCTGCGGCCGTTGTTCCCCCCGCTGGTGGCCCGTATCGCCCGGCGCGAGATGCGCACGCTCACCGCTTCGGTGCGGGGAGCGGACACCGGGGTCCTCGGGGCGGGCGGCCGCGCCGACTGGGAGGCCTTCACCTCGGCCGGCCGCTCAGGGCCGTCCGGCGGCCGCACACCGTGACGGCGTGGCGGCCGGGGCGGTGGCGGTGTGGCGGCCGGGCGGGGCTGGCGCGGTGGCGGTGTGGCGGCCGGGCGGGGCGCCCGTCGTACGCCTCACCCGTGGCCGGGGCGCTCCGGTGCGAGCTCCCATCTGATCTCGCCCTCGTGCCGGTGACCGGTGGGGGCCAGTCCTGCGGCGGCGGCCACCGCGGCGGACGCGTGGTGGTCGGGATGGATGTGGGCGCGGATCACGCGCACGCCCTGCTCCCGCAGCCACGCCACCAGTGCCCGGGCCGCCTCAGAGGCGATGCCGCGCCCCTGCCACGGGGTGCCCACCACCCAGGCGACCTCGGCCGCGGGGCCGCGCCCGCCGGAGCCGAGGGTCGCCTGCACCGTTCCGGTCAGGGCGTCCTCCGCACGGAGCCGGATCACCCAGTTCCACCAGGTGCCGGACGGGTCGGGTGAGCCGGCCACCAGACGGGCGTAGCGGGCCCGCAGAGCCTGCGCTGCCAACGGCACGCCCCCGGTGAAGCGGTGGAGGGCGGGGTCCGAGAGCACCTCGGCCATCTCGTCCGCGTGCTCCACGGCCAGCGGGACGAGACTGAGCCTGGCGGTCTCGATGCCCGCGATCCTCATGGCGTCCACGCCACCCACCGCTTCCACGCCACCCACCGCTTCCACGTCGCCTCCCGCTTCCACGTCGCCTCCCGCTCCGACGCGCCTCCCGTTTCCCCGCGCCTCCCGCCCTTCCGCCGGTCCCGCGGCGTCCGTGCCGGCCTGTGCGCGACCGGACGTCAGGAGCGGACAGCGGTCTCGGTGTCGGGATGGATGGTGAAGATCTGGTCCAGTCCGACGATCCGCAGGGTGCGCATCGTACGCGCCGGTACGGAGGCGAGGGCGATGTCCGCCCGCGCCGCCTGGGCGTGGGCGCGGGCGGCGATCAGGGCGGTGATGCCGCTGGAGTCGCAGAACTCCATCCCCGCCAGGTCCAGAACCAGGCGCTGCCCGGGTCGCAGGTCGAGTGCGGTGATCAGTTCCCGCAGCTCGGCGGCGTTGGCGTAGTCGAGTGCGCCGGAGACGGCCAGCACGGGACCCGTCGCGGCATCCTGAGTGGTGATCTTCAGTGGGCTCATGATCCGTGCGTGGTGGTGGGGTCGGCGGCCGGGACGCCGAGGGCGAGCAGGGCGGTGTCGTCGTCGAGGCCGTCGCCGAAGCCGTTCAGCAGCCCCTTCAGGGCCTGGACGAGGGCGGGGGCGCTGTCGCCGGCGTGGCCGGTGGCGAACTCGAGCAGCCCTTCGTCCCCGTACAGCTGCGTACGGTCCTTACCGGTGCGGGCCTCGGTGAGCCCGTCGGTGTAGAGCAGGAGGGTGTCGCCCGGGCCGAGCACGGTCGTGGCGCCGGTGAACTGCGCGGACGGCAGGACGCCGACCAGCAGGCCCCCGGGCGTGGGCAGGAAGCCCGCCGTGCCGTCGGCCCGCAGGACCACGGCCGGAGGATGACCGCCCGAGGCCAGGTGGACGGTGATCCGTCCGGCCGCGGGGCCGGGTTCCAGGGTGCCGAAGATCGTGGTGCAGTAGCGGGGGTCGCCGCCGCTCGCGTAGCGCTCGTGCAGGACCTTGTTCAGGGTCGACAGGGCGGACAGCGGATCGGGGTCGTGCAGGGCGGCGGCGCGCAGCGTGTAACGGGTCAGCGAGGTGACCGCGGCCGCCTGCGGGCCTTTGCCGCACACGTCGCCGAGGAAGAAGGCGCAGCGCTTGCCGTCGACGGGGAAGACGTCGTAGAAGTCGCCGCCGAGCCGGTCGGGGGAGGCGGTGTGGTAGTGGGCGGCCGTCTCCACGCCGGGGACGTGCGGCAGGGCGTGCGGCAGCAGCGACTGCTGGAGCACGGCGAGCGCTTCCTGCAGCCGGGCCCGGTCGGCCTCAGCCTGCCGGTGCGCCTCCTCGGCCGCCTTCCGGCGGCGCAGGAGCTCCTCCTCGTAGGCGCGGCGGTCCCGGGCGTCGAAGACGGTGGTGCGGATCAGCAGCGGCTCCCCGGTGGTGCCGTGCTTGACGACGGAGGAGACCAGCACCGGCATCCGGCCGCCGTCGGCCTGCTTGAGCTCCAGGGCTATGCCGCTGATCTCGCCCTGCATCCGCAGCAGGGGCGCGAAGTGGGTCTCGTGGTACAGCCTGCCGCCCACGGTCAGCAGGTCGGTGAACCTCATCCGGCCCAGCACGGCCTCCCGGTCCAGGCCCAGCCAGCCCAGCAGGGTGGTGTTCATCTTGGCGACGGTGCCGTCCATCAGCGTGGACAGGTATCCGCACGGGGCGTTCTCGTACAGCTCCTCGGCGCTGTCCTCCAGCAGCGCGGCGAACGCAGCCCCCGCGGCCCTGTCGTCGTCGGCGTCCCGCGGGTCGGGCTGCCGGCCGCCGCGGCACATCATCGCAGGCCTGCCAGGAAGGCGGTGATCGCCTCGTTGGTGGCCCCGGCCGCGGACAGGTGCGGGCAGTGCCCGGTGGCGTCGAGGGTGACGAGCGTGGAGCCGGGAATCGCCGTGTGGACGAAGGCGCCGACCTCGCGGGGGGCGATGACGTCCTGGGTGCACTCCAGGATCAGCGTCGGCACCCGCACGCCCTTGAGGTCGTCCCGCGAGTCGGACAGGAACGTGGTGCGGGCGAAGACGCGCGCCATGTCCGGGTCGGTGGCGCAGAAGCTGTTGCGCAGTTCCTGGCCGAGCTCGGGCCGGTCGGCGTTGCCCATGATCAGCGGAGCCATCGTCGCCGACCAGCCGAGGTAGTTCGCCTCCAGCGACGCCAGCAGCTCGTCGATGTCCTCGCCGCTGAATCCGCCGCGGTAGCCGTCGTCGTCGATGTAGCGCGGGGACGGGGCGACCATCACCAGCGCGCCGATCCGCTCCGGGGCCAGGCCGGCGGCCAGCACGCCGATCATCGCGCTGACCGAGTGCCCCACGAACGCCGCGTCGCGCAGGTCGAGCGCCTCGCAGACCTCGGCGACGTCCCGGGCGTAGCCGTCCAGCGAGGAGTAGCGGCTCTCCGAGAAGGCCGAGGGGTCGGAGCGGCCCGATCCCACGTAGTCGAACAGGACGACCCGGTAGTCCTCGGCCAGTGCCGGAACCGTGAGCCGCCACATGTTCTGGTCACAGCCGAAGCCATGGGCCAGAACCACCGCCGGCCCGTTCGGGTTGCCGGTGACGGTCACGTGGTTCCTGCGAAGGATGTCCATTGCACCAGTCTCTCAGCCCGCACGGGCCGTCTCGCCACCGCCCGCGACCCGCGGCCCCGGGACCCGCCCGGCACGGTGGTGAGTGGTCCTCCCGCACACGGTGCCGTACGGTCCGCCCGCACGCGTGCAACCGCCGCCCGGACCGCACGCGCGTACCGGCCGCCCGGACCGCACACCCGGGCCCGCCGCCCGGACCGCGCAGGCGGACCGGCTGCCCGGTCCCGCTGCCCGGTCCGGCCGCCGGGGCAGGCCGGGCCGCGGCGGTGGCGTCGTCTCCCGCCGCGGGCATCGGCCACGCCCTGGGGGGAACCCGCAACGGGAAGGGTGGCCGAGGCGTCTTCTCTCCGGTGACGGGAGGCCGGCCATGACGGGCTCGGGCGGTTCCCAGGGGGCGGTTGCCAGAGCCCTGGACGCCTTGGACGCGGGCGCCTACCTGGCCGACGAACAGGGCTCGATCGTCGCCGTGAACGCGCGCGGCGCACAGCTTCTGGGCCGTCCCGCCTCCGGCCTGGTCGGCCAGGACGCCCACGACCTGCTGCACCGCGACAGCCGCGGGCAGCCCGTACCGCGGGCCCAGTGCCGGATGAGGGAGAGCATCCTCGCCGGCCGCACCGACCACGGCGGCGGTGACTGGCTCGAGCGCGGCGACGGCACACTGCTGCCCGTGGCGTGGATGGCCACTCCTTGCGACACCGGCCTGCGGCCGTCGGCCACACTCGTGCTGTTCCACCCCACGGGAAGCCCCAGAGATCCCGGAAGCCCCAGCGATCCCGATCCCGGAAGCCCCGAAGATTCCGGAAGCCCCAGAGATCCCGGAGATCCCGGATGCCCCGAACGGCATGCCCGGCGCTCACCGTCCGGCGGACGGCTGACGGAACTGGAGCGGCTGGAGCTGCTCACCGAGAGCACCACCCTGCTCTTCTCCACCCTGGACATCCACAGGGCGCTGCGTCGTCTGGCCGGCCTGCTGGTGCCGCGCCTGGCCGACTGGGCCGTCATCGACCTCCTCGGCGACCGGGACGAGGTACGGCGCTTCGCCGTCGCCCACGCCGAGGGCGGAACCGTGCTGTTCCGGGAGGATCTCCAAGGGCCGATGCCACCGGTGCCGGAGGGGTCCCCGATGCCCCTGGCGCGGGCCCTGCGCGGCGTCGCGTCCTCCCGCGCCGGCCCGGAGACCTACCAGGGGCCGCCCGACTCGGGCATCGCGGCGGAGCAGCGGAGGCTGTTCGAGGCGACGGGCGTGCACGCGGCGATCGTGGTCCCGCTCCGCAGCCCGCGTGACGTCCTGGGCGCCCTCACCCTCGGCCGCGCCGACCAGCCCGAGCGGTTCACCCCGGCCGACATCGCCCTGCTGGAGGACATCGGCCGACGTGCCGGTCTGGCCCTGGACAACGCCCGCCTCTTCCAGCGCCAGCGCAAGGTCGCCGAGACCATGCAGCGCCATCTGCTGCCGAAGCTGCCCCGTTCGCCCGGCCGCGGCATGACCGCCCGCTACGCGCCCGCGCCGGACGCCTCACAGGTCGGCGGCGACTGGTACGACGCCTTCACCCTGCCGGACGGCGCCACCGCCCTCGCCGTCGGCGACGTCGTCGGCCACGACTTGGAGGCGGCGGCCGGCATGGCCCAGCTGCGCAACATGCTCCGCGCCTACGCCCTCGCCCAGCAGAAGCCGCCGAGCAGGATCGTGGAATGCCTCGACCGGGCGACCCCGGACATCGCGGAGGTCCCGCTGGCCACGCTGGTCTTCGCCCGCCTGACCGACGACGGCGCGGGCCGCTGCGAGCTGTCCTGGACCAACGCAGGCCATCCGCCTCCCCTGCTGGTCACCCGGCAGGGGACGGCCCGGCATCTGACCGACGGCCACGGAATCCTGCTCGGGGTCGCCCCCGAGCGGTCCCGCCCCGACGCGACGGCGGAACTGCCGCCCGGGGCGACCCTGCTGCTCTACACCGACGGCCTCGTCGAGTCCCGCACCCACGCCCTGGACGATGGCCTGGAGCGCCTGCGCCGCAACGCCGCGCTACTGGCCCACCGCCCCCTGGAGTCCTTCGTCGACGAGCTGCTGGCACGGGCGCGCCCCCAGGACAACGACGACGACGTGGCCCTGCTGGCCGTCCGGCACGGGTGCGGGACGTCAGTGTGAACGGGTCCGGGACGTCCGTGGGAGGCGCCGGACGCCGTCCACGGGGGGCCCGCGTCCGCGGAATTGTGCCGGTGCCGGGGCGGGTCTAACGTCGTGAACCCAGGGGTCACTGACGCGGAGGCGGACGGCGGCCGGGTACCGGGCCGGACCGCCTCATCGGCCGGGAGAAGGGGTGCGCGACGGCCGGGCGCCCGCCGGGCGCCGCCCGTTCGCGGCCCAGGCTCCCGTGCCATGTCTCGCCGAGGAGCACCCTCATGACCTCTGCCAGCCCCGTCGTCCTCGAGCCGGCCGCCCAGCAACTCGCCGACGCGTTCTCCAAGCCGCCGTTCCTCTACGAGATGACGCCGGCCGATGCCCGGAAGGTGCTCGAGGACGCGCAGTCCGGTCCGGTCCGCAAGCTCCCGGTCGACGAGGAGTGGATCACCGTCCCCGCCGGGCCGGAGTCCCGCTCCGGGTCCGGGTCCGGGGACGTACGCGTACGGATCATCAGGCCCGAGGGCGCCACGGGCACGCTGCCCGTCATCGTGTACATGCACGGTGGAGGCTGGGTCCTGGGGAACGCCGCCACCCATGACCGGCTCGTACGCGAACTCGCGGTCGGCTCCCGGGCGGCGCTCGCGTTCGTGGAGTACCCGAACTCACCCGAGGCCCGCTACCCGACCGCGATCGAACAGGGCTACGCCACGGCCCGCTGGGTCACCCGCGACGGGGCGTCCAAGGGCCTGGACGCCGGCCGTATGGCGGTGGCCGGGGAATCGGTCGGAGGCAACATGACGGCCGCGCTGGCCCTGATGGCCAAGGAGCGGGGCGATGTCACCTTCGTGCAGCACTCGATGTACTACCCGGTCACCGACGCGGCGATGGACACCGCCTCCTACGAGGAGTTCGCCACCGGCTATTACCTCACCCGCAAGGCGATGGAGTGGTTCTGGGACGCCTACACCACCGACCCGGCACAGCGCGCCGAGATCACCGCGTCGCCGAACCGGGCCGACACCGCGCAGGTCGCCGGCCTGCCGCCCGCCTATCTGTGCGTCGACGAGGCCGATGTGCTGCGCGACGAGGGCGAGGCCTACGCCGCCAAGCTGCGCTCGGCCGGGGTCCCGGTGACCACCGTGCGTTACGACGGCACCGTGCACGACTTCATGCTGCTCGACGCGCTCAGCGAGACCCAGGCCGCGCGGGCGGCCGTCACCCAGGCCACGTCCGTCCTGCGCGCCGCGCTGGGAACCGACTGACGGACGACGCGCGCCGGCCCGAACGGCAACTCCCCTCGAGACCTCGAGACCTCGAGACCTCGAGACAGGACACCTTGTCGCGCCGGACGGGGGGCGGGCCCCAGGTGGGCCCGCCTACCCGACCAGTTCCCGTACCAGTGCGGCGACTTGCTCCACCTCGACGAGGAAGCCGTCGTGCCCGTACGGGGACTTCACGACCCGCAGGCCGTCCGCGTCGGGGATACCGGCGGCCAACTCGCCCTGCTGGGACAGGGGAAAGAGGCGGTCGGAGTCGACACCGGCGACGAGCGTCCGGGCCGTCACCCGGCTCAGGGCGGCCCGCGTGCCGCCGCGCCCACGGCCGAGGTCGTGACTGTTCATGGCCTGGGTGAGCGTGACGTAGCTGCCCGCGTCGAAGCGGCGTACCAGCTTGGCGGCGTGGTGGTCGAGATAGGACTCGACCTGGTACCGGCCGCCGTGCCACGGCTCCTCCGTGTCCTGCGGCGCGCGCCCGAAGCGCACGTGCAGCTCCGCTTCGCTGCGGTAGGTGACGTGGGCGATGCGGCGGGCCAGGCCGAGCCCCGCGTGCGGGCCGAGTCCGGGCCCGGCGTCGTGGTAGTCGCCGCCACGCCAGTGCGGGTCGCCGCGGATGGCGTGGAGCTGGACGTTCGCCCACGCGATCTGCTCCGCGCTCGCCGCCGCCGACGCGGCGAGCACCAGCAGCGCCCCCGTGCGTTCCGGGTACGACACGGCCCATTCCAGCGCCCGCATCCCGCCCATCGACCCGCCGGCCACCAGCGCCCAGCGCTCGATGCCGAGGGCGTCGGCCAGGCCCGCCTCGGCCGCCACCTGGTCACGCGGTGTCAGGAAGGGGAACCGGCCGCCCCAGCGGCGTCCGTCCGGGGCCGGCGACGACGGCCCGGTGCTGCCCTGGCAGCCGCCGAGCACGTTCGGGGCCACGACGAACCAGCGGTCGGTGTCGAGGGCGCGCCCCGGGCCGACGAGCCCGTCCCACCAGCCGGGGGAGGGGTGGCCCGGCTCCGCGGCGCCGGCCGCGTGGCTGTCGCCGGTCAGCGCGTGCAGCACGAGGACCGCGTTGGAGCGGTCCGGGGCGAGCCGCCCCCACGTCTCGAACGCCAGCCGCACACCGGGGAGTTCGCCCCCCGCCTCCAGGGGAAGCGCCGCGGTGCGCTCGTACCACTGGCGGCGCCCGGGCGGGTCCCCCTCCCGCCAGGCCCCGGTGGCCGGCGGGAGGGGAGCCGCGGTGGGGGCCGGCACGGTGTTCAGGACGCGCCCTTCGCCGCGCGGAAGCCCGCTTCCAGATCGGCCTTGAGGTCGGCGAGGTTCTCGAGGCCGACCGACAGCCGCACCAGCCCCGGGGAGGCGCCGGTGGCCGCCAACTGCGCCTCGTCGAGCTGGCTGTTGGTGGTGGAGGCCGGGTGGATGATGAGGCTGCGCACGTCACCGATGTTGGCGAGGTGGCTGAACAGCTCGACCGCGTCCACGAACCGCTTGCCGGCCTCCACACCGTCCCGCAGTTCGAAGGAGACCACGGCCCCCGCGCCCCGGGGCAGGTACTTCCGCCCCGCCTCGTACCACCTGCTGCTCGCCAGCCCGGGGTAGTGCACGGCGGCCACCTCGTCCCGCTGCTCCAGCCACTCGGCCAGGGCCCGGGCGTTGGCGGAGTGCCGTTCGATCCGCAGGCTGAGCGTCTCCACGCCCTGCAGCAGCAGGAAGGCGGAGTGCGGGGAGAGGGCCGGCCCGAGGTCGCGGAGCAGCTGCACACGGAGCTTGACCGCGAACGCGCCGGGGCCCAGAGCGGGCCAGTACCGCAGCCCGTGGTAACTGGGATCGGGCTCGGAGAAGTCCGCGAACCGCTCGGGGTGCGCCCCGAAGTCGAAGGTTCCGCCGTCGACGACCACGCCCGCAATGGTCGTGCCGTGCCCGCCCAGGAACTTGGTCGCCGAGTGCACCACGATGTCCGCGCCGTGCTCGACGGGCCGCAGCAGATAGGGAGTCGGCACCGTGTTGTCCACGATCAGCGGCAGCCCGGCCGCGTGGGCGACGTCCGCGACGCCCCGCACGTCGAGCACGTTGCCGCGCGGGTTGCCGAGGGTCTCCGCGAACAGTGCCTTGGTGTCCGGCCGGATCGCCGCCCGCCACGCCTCGAGGTCGTCCGGGTCGTCGACGAAGGACACCTCGACGCCGAACCGGGGGAGCGTGTGCCGGAGCAGGTTGTACGTGCCGCCGTACAGCGACGTACTGGAGACGATGTGGTCGCCGGCGCCGGCCAGCGTCAGGATCGCCAGCGTCTCCGCCGCCTGCCCGGAGGAGAGCGCCACGGCGGCGACCCCGCCCTCCAGTGCGGCGATGCGCTGCTCGAAGACGTCCTGGGTGGGATTGTGGATCCGGGTGTAGATGTTGCCGGGCTCGGCCAGCGCGAACAGGTCGGCGGCGTGCCGGGTGTCCCGGAACACGAACGACGTCGTCTGGTAGATGGGCGTGGCCCGGGCGCCGGTCGCCGGGTCGGGCACGGAGCCCGCGTGGATCTGCTTGGTCTCGAAGGACCAGGCGGAGGTGTCGGGACCGGCGGAGCCGTCCTCGGGGGTGTGGCCGGCGGTGACCGAGTCGACGGGCTGACTCATGGTGGTGCTCCCTTGTGCGGATGCGGAGATGCTCGCGGTGAGGGGGTGAGGGGGTGAGGGGATGCGCGTAGGCGCGGATGCCGCGGGGCTGCGAGCCGGGCCCGGAAAAGGGCGGCGTTCAGCGCGGTGCGGTGGGAAAGGGGTGAAACGAAAGGCCGGAGCGCGGACTCAGCTCGCGGCGGGACAACGCATGGTGGTGACACGCACGTAGTCGACGTGGCGGCGCGTCACGAGCATGGTCATGGACGTAGGTAACCACATGGGAGCGGCATCGCACCAGCCGCGGGGGCCCTTCGCCCTCCGGCAACCGCTGCCGGCGGGGGCGGGCGCCGGCCGGCGGGCCCCGGTTCCGGGTCCCGGCCCGGCCCCCGCGCCCTGTCCCGCGGTGCCTCACCCCTGTCCCGGGTGCGTGTCACCGCGCCCCGCGACACCTCACCCACGTCCCGCGATGTCCGCGCCTCCCAGCAGCAGTTGGGCCACCGCCAGACCCGCCACCGCGAGCGCGGCACGGAAGGGCCGGCGGCCCGGGGCCGTCCGCGGGGGCAGGGCCGTGCCCGCGACCGCCACCGCCCCGGCCGTGGCCGCCAGCACCCGGCCCGACGCCGTCACCGCCCCCGGCGGTCCCGCGACGACCACGCCCACGGCCGTCAGCATGACGAAGGGCGCCAGCCGGCGGCAGGCCCGCGGGCCCAGCCGCTGCGGCAGCCCGCGCACTCCGGTGGCGAGGTCGTCGTCGATGTCCGGAAGGACGTTCACCAGGTGCGCGCCCACGCCCAGCAGCGCCCCGGCGGTCACGGCCCACCAGGCCGGCCAGGACGGGGCGGGCAGACCGAGGGTGACGAAGGCCGGCAGGGAGCCGAAGGCCACCGCATACGGCAGAGGGGAGAGCAGCGTGTGCTTGAGCCGGAGGTTGTACGCCCAGCCCGAGGCGACCACCGCCAGGTTCGCCGCCCCCGCGGCGACGCCGCTCAGCAGGGACAGCGGCACGCTCACCACCAGCGCCGCCCCGGCCGCGACCGCCGCGGCCCGCGGCGCCAGCTCCCCGGTGGCCAGCGGCTTGTCGGTGCGGGCACAGGCCGTGTCGCGCTGTGCGTCGGCCGCGTCGTTGCACCAGCCGATCGAGAGCTGCCCGGCCAGCACCGCCGCGGCCACCGCCGCCGACCCCGCCCGGCCACGGCCGGCCGCCACGGCCAGGGCCGTCGCGAACACGGTCACCGCGAGCGCCGGCTCCACATGACAGCAGCGCAGCAGCACCGGCACCCGGCGTGTGGTGCGCGCGAGGACCCCAGACGGGTGGACGGACACCCCTGCACGGTAATCCCGCATCCGGTGCGAGGAAGGCATTACGGACATGCGTGTCCCCACGATCGCCGACCGGGCCCCCGCCCCGTCCACCGCACCGCTCCGGACGACAGCACCCACCCCGGCGACCACGATCGCCGCCGTCCGTACCGCGCTGCCCCGGCACCGCTACGCGCAGGAGGACCTCACCGAGGCCATCGGCGACCTGTGCCTGCCGCCGGGGGCCGACCGCAACGTACTGCGCCGTCTGCACGCGTCCGCCGGGGTGCGGACGCGCCATCTGGCCCTGCCGATCGAGCAGTACGCCGCACTCGGCGACTTCGGGCAGAGCAACGACACCTGGCTGGCGACGGGCCTGGACCTGGGCGAGGAGGCCCTTCGCGGCGCGCTGGAGCAGGCGGGACTCGTAGCGGCCGACATCGACCTGCTGGTGTGCGCCTCCATCACCGGCGTCGCCGCGCCGTCCCTCGACGCCCGCCTGGCCGGACGCGTGGGCCTGCGCCCCGACGTGAAGCGGCTCCCCGTGTTCGGCCTGGGCTGCGTGGCGGGCGCCGCCGGCCTCGCCCGGGTGCACGACTACCTGTGCGGGCACCCCGACGGCACCGCCGTGCTGCTCACCGTCGAACTGTGCTCCCTCACGCTCCAGCGGGGCGACGGCTCCCGCGCCAACCTCGTCGCCGGCGCACTGTTCGGGGACGGTGCCGCCGCGCTCATCGCCCGGGGCGCGGGCACGGCGCCGGGCGGCGGCGGCCGTCACCGGGCGGGAACGGGCGCGGCCGGGCCGTGGGTGGTCGCCACGCGCAGCTGCCTGTACCCGGACACCGAAGGGCTGCTGGGCTGGAACATCGGCGCCGGCGGATTCCGCGTCGTGATCGACGCCGGCGTCCCCGGCGTGGTGCGCGAGCATCTGGGCCGGCAGCTGCGCGCCTTCCTCGCCGAACACGGCCTGACCGCCGACGACATCGGCTCCTGGGTGTGCCACCCGGGAGGCCCCAGGGTGCTGTCCGCCGTGACCGACGCCCTCGCGCTGCCGGCGACCGCCCTGGACCGGGCGCGGGGCTCGCTGGCGTCGGCCGGGAACATGTCGTCCGTCTCCGTCCTGCACATCCTCCAGGGCATCCGGGACTCCCGTCGCCCCGGGCCCGGCACCTGGGGGCTCCTGATGGCGATGGGCCCGGGATTCTGCTCCGAGTTCGTCCTGCTGCGCTGGTGAGGGGTGCCCATGCCGTGGTACACGCTCGTCGTCCTGGCCGTCGGCGCCGAACGCGTCGCCGAACTCCTCGTGGCCCGGCGCAACGCGGCCTGGACCCTCGCCCGCGCCGGAGTGGAGCACGGCCGCGGCCACTACCCGGTGATGGTCGCCCTGCACTCGGGCCTGCTCGTGTGCTGTCTGCTGGAACCCGCGCTCGCCGGACGGCCGTTCCTGCCCGCGCTCGGCTGGACCGCGCTGGCGCTCGCCGCCTCGGCGCAGGCCCTGCGCTGGTGGTGCATCACCTCGCTCGGGCCGTACTGGAACACCCGGGTCATCGTCGTTCCCGGCGGACGCCTGGTCGGCACCGGGCCCTACCGCTTCCTGCGCCACCCCAACTACCTCGCGGTCGTCGTGGAGATCGCGGCGCTGCCGCTGGTGCACGGCGCCTGGCTGACGGCCACCGTGTTCACCCTCGCCAACGCGGCGCTGCTCGCCGTCCGCATCCGCTGCGAGAACGCCGCCCTCGCCCAGGCGGTGCCCGCGTGAGCGCCCGCCACGACCTGCTGATCGTCGGTGGCGGACCGGCCGGCCTGGCGACCGCCCTGTACGCCGCCCGCGCCGGCCTCGACACCGTCGTGGCCGAACCACGCCCGGCGCCCATCGACAAGGCGTGCGGCGAGGGACTGATGCCCGCCGCCGTCCGCGCCCTCACCGCCCTCGGCCTCGACGTCCCCGGCCACCCCCTCACCGGCGTCCGCTACGTCCAGGGCGGCCACCGGGTCCAGGCCGCGTTCCGGCACGGCAGCGGCCTCGGGGTGCGCCGCACCGGTCTGCACGGCGCCCTGCACCGGGCCGTGCTGGACGCGGGAGTACCCGTCCTGCCGTACCGGGTCGAGCGCGTGCACCAGGACGCGACGGGTGTGACCGTACCCGGCGCGGGACTGCGCGCCCGGTGGCTGGTGGCGGCGGACGGCCTGCACTCACCGGTGCGCCGCACCCTCGGCCTGGACGTCAGGACCCGGACCCCGCCCCGGTACGGGCTGCGCCGCCACTACGCGGTGCCGCCCTGGTCGTCCTGCGTCGAGGTGCACTGGGCGGCGGACGCGGAGGCGTACATCACCCCGCTCGGTCCCCGGCTCGTCGGCGTCGCCCTGCTCACCGGCCGCCGGGCCCCCTTCACCGACCAGCTGGACGGCTTCCCCGAACTGGCGGCCCGGCTCCCGCCGGAGGCGGCCGTCACCCCTGTGCGGGGCGCCGGGCCCCTGCGCCGGCGGGCCCGCACCCGCGCCCACGGGCGGGTGCTGTTCGTCGGCGACGCCGCCGGCTACATCGACGCGCTGACCGGTGAGGGCGTCTCCCTCGCCCTCACCGGAGCCCGCCTCCTGGTCGCCAACCTGCGCCGTGGCACGCCCGCCCGCTACGAGACCGACTGGAGCCGGGCCACCCGCGGCCACCGCCTCCTCACCGACCTGCTGGTCAGGGCCCGGCAGCAGCCCGCCCTCTCGCCGCGCATCGTGCCCACGGCCGCCCGCCTGCCGCGCCTGTTCGCGACGGCGGTGAACGCACTCGCCTGAGGTGCCGCTGCCGGGCCTCTGATGCGCCCGGTCCCGCACAGTTCCCGGCCCGCGTCCGCCCGGCTCGCACAGCTCCGGCGCCTCTCCGCCCGGCCCCCGACAGCTCCCGGCCCCCGTCCGCCCGGCCCCGCGCAGCTCCCGGCCCCCGCAGCGCCGGCAGCCGGGGTGGAGGCCGGGTGGCGCCGCGGGGGCCGGGAACGGGTCGGCCGGCGTGTCCTCAGCTGGACACCGCGCACTTGCCGCGGTCCGCGGCCTTCGGGCCCTCCGCGGTGGGACGGACGTCGAAGTCGAAGATGTCGGTCGGCAGGTAGAGGGAGCAGCAGGCGTTCGGGATGTCGACGACCCCGCTGACGCGTCCCTCGATCGGGGCGGCGCCGAGCAGCAGGTAGGCCTGCTCGCCGCTGTAGCCGAACCTCTTCAGGTACTCGACGGCGTTGAGGCAGGCACGCCGGTAGGCGACCGTCGCGTCCAGGTAGTAGTTGGTGTCGGTGTCGTGGTCCACGGAGATCCCGATGAAGGACATGAACTCCGAGTACCGCGGCTCGACGTTGCCCGGCATGAAGACGGGGTTGGTGGTGATGCCGTACTTCTCCATGCCTCCCTTGATGAGATCGACGTGGAAGTCGATGTAGCCGCCCATCTCGATGGCGCCGCAGAAGGTGATCTCGCCGTCTCCCTGGCTGAAGTGCAGGTCACCACCCGACAGCTTGGCGTCCTTGACGTGGACGGGGTAGAAGACGCGTGCTCCGCGGGTGAAGTTCTTGATGTCGTGGTTGCCGCCGTTCTCCCGGGCGGGCACGGTGCGTGCTCCGTCCCGGGCTATGGCCTCGGCGTCCGAGCCGGACGCCGTGCCGCACAGGGCCTGGTCCGGGTCGGGTGTGAGCCCCAGGGGCGGGACGCGGTCCGGGTCGGTGTCCACCAGGGCCTGCTCACGGCGGTTCCACCGCTGCAGCAGCTCCGCGGACGGAGCCGTGCCGAACAGACCGGGGTGGGTGATGCCGGTGAAGCGGATGCCGGGAAGGTGCCTGGACGTGGCCACCTGCCCGTGGAAGTCCCATATCGCCTTGTAGGCGTCCGGGAAGTAGTCGGTCAGGAACCCTCCGCCGTTGGCCTTGGCGAAGACGCCCGTGTACCCCCAGCCCTGGCCGGGGGCGTCCCCGGTCTGCTGCGGCACCGGCCCGAGGTCGAGGATGTCCACGATCAGCAGGTCGCCGGGTTCCGCGCCCTCGACACCGATCGGCCCGCTGAGCATGTGGGCCCGCATGAGGTCGACGTCGCGCACGTCGTTGGCGGAGTCGTTGTTGCCGATCTGCGCGTCGGTCCACTCGCGGCACTCGACGCGGAACTCGTCCCCCGGGCGGACCATGGCGACGGCCGGGATGTCCGGATGCCACCTGTTGTGTCCGGGCGTGTCCTGGTCGCGCATCGACCGGGACTGATCGACGCTGAAGACTACCTCAGGCATGTCAACTCCTCGTGTTGCTGCTGATGCTCCGAGTGGCACGGCGCCCGCTGCCCGAGTGCCGGTCGTGCTGCTGCTCGCGTCTCGGTGACCACCTCCCCGCTCCGTCAGCCGGCAGGGTCAGCCGTGGCTTCCGGCCACATAGCCCGAGGCCCCGTAGTCCTCCGCGGGCCGCCCGGGGTGCCGGTTGCGCGTGACGAACCACAGCGACGCGAAGGCCAGCACGCCGAAGGCGCCGAGGGCGATCGCCGTCTCGTTGTAGTTCTCCGTGACCCAGTAACCGGTCAGCAGCAGGAACGCCGGGATGACACCGGTCACCCAGCCCTCGATGGCGGTGACCCAGCCCACATAGGTCGTCAGCGCCTCGATTTTCAGGCCCAGCAGCAGGAAGAAGAGGAACCAGAGGAAGGCCCAGTAGAGCCATATCACGCCGAACGGCTTGTCGTTCACCAGCCGGAAACTGGCGAAGGAGAACCCCAGGGCGACGATGGCCACGAACAGCGAGTAATAACCCACTCCCGTGGTGTCCAGTCCCATGAGTAGCCCGATGCCGACATACAGATAGGTGAATCCGAAGAGGAAGATGCCCGATGCCAGCATGATGGCCCTGGAATCATCGCCTGCGGCGATGATGAGATAAATGGGTGTGAAGACCTGTAGTCCTCCGACGAACAGGTTGAATATGGCTGCCGACCGGCTGTCCACCTTTCCCAGCAGCATCAGCCCGTTCATGAAGAGCACAGCGCCCACGAAGAGCAGTCCGACGTTGGCCAAGAGGACACACCTCCCGATGTTCCGCTCCCGGCGGCGGTGCGCCTGCCAGGAGCCGTGCGGCCACGAACCGGTGCGTGCGGTCCGCACGCACCACGGCCGGCCTCGCCGCCGATGGGCCGTTCCCCGCCTCGCACGGCCGGGGAGCGGTGTGCGGCTCGCCGCCCCTCAGGGCCGGGGAAGCCTGGCCAGCGCGGGATGAGGGGAACTCTGCCTGGGGTTCCTGCCCGGGATCCGCGTGACCACCTCGGGGTTCTCCCGGGACTTCTCCTCCCGCCCGTGCAGGGCCGCCACCGCGGGCGGCGTCGTGGCGAGCGCCGGTGCGGAGTACACGCGCCGCGCGAAGTCCCCGCACCGCGGGCAGCTCCGCTCGGCCGGCGCGGTGCCGATGGGGAGCTTTACTTCGAACAATCCGCAGCGGCCGCAGGAAAATTCATACGTCGCCATAAAGCCTCCGCCCCGCCTTCTGTTGTGGGCGTGCATAAAGGGGCCCTCTGCGGGACGCCGCACAAGTCGACTCGCGTCCTCATTCCAGGCAACCCCCGGGGCGGCGGCGTGTCAAGGCGAGCCGGGGTCCGCCGCCCCGGGCGCGGTCCGCGCGCCCGGTGACGCGGCGGGCCGGACCTGCGCGGGCGGCGAAGAGACGAGGCACTTACCGGGGAAATACAAGGGCCCGGCCACGCGAGTGCGGCCGGGCCCGGTACGCCGGGATGTCAATGGGGAACGCCTTCAACCAAATGCGCGCCGGGTGGCCGGGAGAAAGCGGTGCGCGGCCGGGGGAAAAGCCGCGCCGGGCGTCCCGCGGGAGAGCGGCTGGGGGCGGTCAGGCGTCAGGAAGGCGCTCCCGCGATCGCGCAGGCGCGGCACGGCGGCCGGCCGCAGGTGCACTGCATGATGGCGTCCAGCACATCGTGGTCGTGGTACAGGCACTGGTCGCGGCAGGTGTGACGTGGGACGAAGCCCGCCTGGTGCTCGTCCGGCCAGGGCTCCTCGCCCTCCCGGCAGCGCACGAACCGCTCGGGGTCGGCGGCGTGCAGCTGCTGCATCCGCTCCCGCGCCTCTCCCTCCAGGTCACGCGTCGTGCCGACCATGCCCTTGAGCTCCTCGGCGAGACCGGAGAACCTGTCGTCGCCGGTCCGCACATGGGCGGCCCGCAGCGCCATCACGGCGTTGCCCAGAAACCGCCGGGCGTCCTGAAGGTCGGTGACGTGGTGCAGTTGGATTCCTGTCACGCCCCGGACCCATACGGCGTCTTCGCTCACTTCTTCTGCCTTCCGAGCTCGAATTGCCCTCTGGCGATGCCGGCGACGAAGGCGCCGCATCTTCCTCACACGCTGTGAAGTGTCCGGAAACAGTGGCCGTCCACCCCGAGTGCCGGCCGGCCCGCTCCGTGGTGTCCGCGGTGGCCGCGCGAGGAGATCGCCCGTGAGGCTTGCACTCTATGCAGGAAGGCTAAAGTCCCCGATAAAGATCGATCCAGCGTTTCACCGGTGAAGTCAATCACAAGGGTTCACCGGGTTTACGTATCCGCCGATAAGCGCGGGACCGGCGCCGTGCGGCACGGGCGCAGCGCATCCCGCAGGCGGGCGCGGTGTTCCCGCACCGGCGGCGACGCCCCGGCGGCCGGCCTAGGCGAAGACGGCCTCCGCGCAGGTCAGACCCAGGAACACGCCGCCCAGACCGGCGAAGACCGACGCCAGTACGTTGGTCACCGCGAAGAATCGGGCTCCCGTCTCCAGAAGGGCCAGCGTCTCGTAGGAAAAGGTCGAGTACGTGGTCAATGCGCCGCACAGACCAGTGCCCAGGAGATCTTGTACGGGCCGTGAGGCGGCGCCCGACAGGGCCGCCCCGGTGAGGCCCCCCAGAATCACCGCCCCGGTGATATTGGCCGCGAAAGTGCCCCAGGGAAAGGCGGTGTCGTGGCGGGACTGGACGGTCCGGTCGATGACATACCGCAGCGGGGCGCCCACGGCGCCGCCGAGCGCGACGAGCAGGAATCTCATCGGGCGGCGGCCTCCCGGCCCCGGTAGTGGACCACTTCGACCTCGTGCAGGGTGATCAGGCCGCACACGGACAGTTCCTCCAGCCGCGGCAGGAAGGAGCGGATCCGCTCCTCCTCGTCGACGATCACGACGGCCGTCGGCAGGTCGTCCGCCATGGACAGCAGACGTACGGTGTGCACGACCGACGTGGCGCCGAAGCCCTCCACCCCGCGGAACACCGACGCCCCGGCCAGCCCGAAGGCGTGGGCGCGGTGCACGATCTCGGTGAACAGGGGCTTGTGATGCCAGGTGTCGGTGTCCTCGACGTAGACCGTCAGACACAGCGCGCGTCCCTCGAGTGCCCTCACGATCCCCTCCTCACCAGAAGAAGCCGGGTGCCGGCCATGCCGATCGCGGCGGCGCCCAGCGCGACGACCACGGTCCCGGCCAGATAGAGCAGCGCCGGGCCGGGCCTGCCGAGGCGCACCAGGCGTTCGATGTCGGCGCAGTAGGTGGAAAAGGTGGTGAAGCCGCCGAGGACCCCGGTCGCGAAGAAGGG
The DNA here is from genome assembly GCF_044903565.1 of Streptomyces sp. NPDC004065. Lineage (NCBI taxonomy): Bacteria > Bacillati > Actinomycetota > Actinomycetes > Kitasatosporales > Streptomycetaceae > Streptomyces > Streptomyces sp. NPDC004065. The sequence continues at coordinate 20,093 of NZ_JBJDQT010000028.1, forward strand.
GCGCAGCAGCGGGTGCGGCGCCCACACCTCGGTGATCGCCACCAGGAACACACCGATGACCAGGCACCCCACGGCGTTGACGCCCAGCGTCGTCCAGGGGAACTGCGAGGCGTCCGTCGGCCACAGCAACGCCGCCGCGAACCGGGCACAGGCCCCCAGCGATCCGCCCACGGCGACGGCCGCGAGCACCGGAAGCTGTCCCCGGCGGGCCCCGCTGTGTCCGGACGACTTCGCCACCGCAGCACGTCCCATCGGTGTGCCTGCCAGCAAACGCCCCGCGGCTCCTCGGCCGGCCGGCCGCGTCCCGTGCGCCGGTTCGCCGGGACACGGGTCCTCGCGCGGGCGGGAGGCGGCAGTCGCCGAAGGGCCGCTCACCCCGTCGCGGGGCTGCTCACTTCTCCTCTCCAGCCTAGTACGGCACCGGCGCGGGCCGGTCAGCCGGCGGCCGCGCCGCGCCGTGCCGTGCCCTCGACGTCGGTGTCCGGCAGTACGCGGCTCAGCCGCTCCGGCAGCCACCAGGCCGCCCGGCCCAGCAGTGTGAGGACCGCCGGCACGATCGTCATACGGACGACGAAGGCGTCGAGGAGGACCGCGACCGCCAGCCCGAAGCCGATCATCTTGACCGACTGGTCGCTGGAGGCGACGAAGCTGCCGAAGACCGCCGTCATGATGAGCGCCGCGGCCGTCACGACGCGTCCGCCGTGGCGGAAGCCGGTGACGATCGCCTCACGGGGCGCCTGTCCCGCGCTGTACGCCTCGCGCATCCGGGTCACCAGGAAGACCTCGTAGTCCATGGCCAGTCCGAAGACGATGCCGACCATGAAGATCGGCATGGTGCTCATGATCGGCCCGGTCTGGCCGACGCCGAGAAGGTCCGCCAGCCATCCCCACTGGAAGACGGCGACCAGCGCGCCCAGCGACGCCCCGATGGACAGCAGGAAGCCGACGGCGGCCTTGAGCGGGACGAGCACGGACCGGAACACGAGCGTCAGCAGCAGGAACGCCAGGCCGACCGTGACGCCCAGATAGGGCAGCAGCGCACCGTTGATCTTGTGGGAGAAGTCCACCTTCATGCCGGTCAGGCCGGTCACCAGGGTCCGGGCTCCGGTCGTCCTCCTCAGGTCGGCGCCCGAGTCGCGGAGGGTGCGCACCAGGTCCTCCGTGGCCGCGCTGCCCGGCTTGGTGCCGGGGACCACGGTGACGACCGCGGTGTCGTGCGCCTTGTTGAAGGCGGCGGGGCCCACGGCCGCGACGCCGTCCAGGTGTCCCGCCCTCGCCCTGAACTCCCTCGCCGCGTCCTTGGGGTCGGCGCTGCCCCGGGCGTCGACGACCACGGTCAGCGGGCCGTTGATACCGGGGCCGAATCCTTGGGAGAGCAGGTCGTAGGCCTTGCGCTGGGTGGTGCCGGCGGCCATGGCGCCCTCGTCGGGCACGCCGAGCTCCAGGGAGGCGGCCGGCAGGGCCAGGGCGCCGAGTCCGACGACGGCGACGACCATCACCGCGACCGGCCGGCGCAGCACGAAGCGTGCCCAGCGGCCACCGGCGGTGTGCTTCGGGGAGGCGGTGTGGGCGGGTTTCTTGCGGGCCCGCCGTCCGACGATCCGCCGGCCCGCCATGGCCAGCAGCGCCGGGACCAGGGTGAGGGCGACGACCACGGCGAGGACGACCGTTCCGGCGGCGGCCAGCCCCATCTTCGTGAGCACCGGGATGCCGACGACCGACAGGCCCGCCAGCGCGATGACGACGGTCAGGCCGGCGAAGACGACGGCGGAGCCGGCCGTGGCGGTGGCGCGGCCGGCCGCCTCCTCCCGGTCCCGTCCCTCGGCCAGTTCGGCCCGGTACCGGGTGACGATGAACAGCGCGTAGTCGATGCCGACCGCCAGGCCGAGCATCAGCGCCAGGGTCGAGGTCGTGTCGCCGAGGTCCAGGGGGCCGGCCAGGGCTCCGATCACCATGACGCCGATGCCCACACCCAGCACCGCGGTGATCAGCGGCAGGCCGGCGGCCACCAGCGATCCGAAGGTGATCACGAGGAGCGCCGCCGCGACGGCCATGCCCAGCACCTCCACGCCGGAGCCCTCCTGCGCCACGGGTACGGCGCTGCCGCCCACCTCGACGGTGAGCCCGCCCGTGCGGGCCTCGTCCACGGTGTGCACCAGCGTTTCCTTCGTCCGTGGGCTCAGGGCCACCGCCCTGGCGTCGTAGGCGACGGGTGCGTAGGCGACCGTGCGGTCCCCGCTGACGGTGCCGGCGGCGAACGGGTCGGCCACGGAGACGACGTGCGGGGAGCTGTGGCGCAGCGCGACGACGGTCCGCGTGATCCGCGCCCGGTACGCCCGCTCGGTGACCTTGTGGCCGGCCGGCGCCTGGAACACCACGCGCGCCGTCGCGTTCTCGGCGTCGGTACCGGGGAAACGTTTCTTCAGCAGGTCCACGGCGCGTTGGGCCTCGGTTCCCGGCATCGAGAAGGAGCTCGGGGCGGGAGGCTCCGCCGCGGACTTCGCGACCGACGCCACGGCGAGCAGGGCGACCCACACGAGGGCGACGGCGAACCGGTGCCGGAAGGAGAATCTGCCCAGTCTGTAGAGAAAAGAGGCCACGCGCCTGTGCTCCGCTTCGCGTCGGTGTTGCTCTCAGGTGAGGAAAGCGCCCTGGTCAGGGCACGGGTCCAGTCTTGGGCCGCGGCGCGTTCGAACCTTCGGCACCGGTGACGAACTTCCGGCTCGGCCGTGGGGAGGAGCCGGCCCGGTTCTCCTCCCCGCGGCCGAGAACGGCAGGGCGGACACCTGTTCCATCCGGGTGTCCGCCCTGCCGTGGCGCGTCGTCGACGGCCCGCGCCGCGGGAGCAGGCGGCGCGATCCGCGTGGGTGTCACGTTGGCGCCGTCACGGTGGAGCGCCGCCGCTGTGCCGAGCGCCGCACAGGCCCGACGGGAACGGCCGGCCACGGGGTCCCGGTCACGGGGCCCGGCGCGGGCTCAGGCGGTCCTGCGCAGACCGTCCGTCGCGGCCGTCGCAGCCGTCGCGGCCGTCGGGGCCGTCGCGCCGCCGGCGGCCGGGGAGGCCGGCGCGCTGACGACGCGGCCGTGGGCGAGGAGGACCGCGCTGTCCGCATGGGCGGCGGCGACCGGGTCGTGGGTCGCCATCACCACCGTCCGGTGCAGATCGGTGACCGCCTCGCGCAGCAGGCCGAGGATGTCCCGCGCGGTCCCGGGGTCCAGGGCGCCGGTCGGCTCGTCGGCGAAGACGACGTCCGGACGGGTCATCAGGGCGCGGGCGATCGCGACCCGCTGCCGCCGGCCGGCGGACAGCTCGGACGGGACACGCTTCAGATGCCCGGTCAGGCCCGCCCGGGCGACGACCTCGAAGAGCCACTCACCGTCCGGCCTGCGGCCCTGCAGCCGCAGCGGCAGCGTGATGTTCTGCAGCACCGTGAGCGCCGGCACGAGATCGGACGTCCGGGAGACGAATCCCGTGCGGCCGCGGCGCAACCGCGTCAACGGCGTCTCCTTCAACCGCGACAGTTCGGTGTCGCCCAGCCACACCGAGCCGGAGGTGGGGCGGCCCAGCCCCGCCGCCATGTGCAGGAAGGTGCTCTTGCCGGACCCGGAGGGCCCCATGAGCGCGGTGAAGGTGCCCTGGGGAATGTCCGTGCTGACCCGGTCGAGGGCCAGGACGGACCGCGGCCCCTGTCCGTAGCGTTTGGTCACGTCCCGGAGCCGGACCGCCCAGGGCGTTCCGGCCGCCGCGCCGTGCGGCTGACCAGTCCAGCGGTTCATGTGCTCGTCTCCTCCTCGGCCACGCCCGGCTGCCGGCCGGACCTGCCGTCCATTGCAGGCCGGGTCACGGCCCCGCGGCCTCGGCCGCGGTGGTGAACCGCGGTGTCCACCGAGGGGAGGAGCCCGCGCCCGGTGTCGGCCGTTCGGCCGACGCGGCGGGCCAGGACGTCAGATGGAGGGCGCCGGAACACGGGTGTACGTCAGTGAGTTGCTGGGCCCGGCCGGTGTGGTGACCGTCACGCTCACCGGGCCCGCGCTGCCCGCCGGGGCCACCGCGGTGATCTGGCTCGGCGAGAAGACGGTGAACGGGCAGGCAGTGGAGCCGAACAGGACGCCGGTGGCGATGCCGAGGTTGCTGCCGGTGAGAGTGATGACCGCGCCCCCGCGGGTGGGGCCCCGGTCCGGGGTGAGCGAGATGAGGGTGGCGGCCGCCAGGTACGCGTAGGGGAGGGCGTTGCTGGTGCCGCCGGGGGTGGTGACGGTGACGGCCGCGGCGCCGGCGGACTGCGCGGGGGCCACCGCGGTGATTTGGGTGGCGGACTCCACGGTGAACGAGGTGGCCGCCGTCCCGGAGAAGCGCACCGCGGTGGCGCCCAACAAATCGTTGCCGGTCAGCGTCACCGTCGTACCGCCCGTCGTCGGCCCGGAGGACGGTGTCAGGTCGGTGAGCGAGGGCGCGGCGACGAAGTAGAAGCGGGCCTGCGGGGCGTCGGGGCTGCTGGTGCCGCCGGGGGTGGTGACGGTGACGGCCGCGGCGCCGGCGGTGTGGGCGGGGGTGACCGCGGTGATCCGGGTGGCGGAGTCGACGGTGAAGGAGGCGGCGGGGACGGTGTCGAAGCGCACCGCCGTCGCCCCGGACAGGCCGGCGCCGGTCAGGGTGACGGCCGTGCCTCCGGAGACCGGGCCCTGACTCGGGGTCAGGTCGGTCAGGGTGGGGACCGCCGCGGTCGTGTAGGTGTAGGTGACCGTCTGACTGCTGGTGCCCTGGCCGGTGGTGACGGTGACGGTCACGGTGCCGGTGCCCGAGGGGGCGACCGCCGTGATCCGGGTGCTGCTGTCGACGGTGAACGAGGTCGCCGTCCTGGTGCCGAACCTGACGGTGGTCGCGCCGGTGAAGCCGGTGCCGGTCACGGTGACGGTGGTACCACCGGAGGCCGGCCCCTGGCTGGGGCTGACCGAGGAGACAACAGGGGCGGCCAAGGACGTTCTCCTTCGGTTCGCGGGCGCGCGTGGGGGTGGTGCCGCCCGGGCGGCAGGGGGGGCGTCGCCCGGGCGGGGTTCATGGCTTCCCGCGGTCCGGGGACCGCGGGAGGGGTCAGATGCCCGGGCTCGCGACGTAGGTGAACGCGCCGGTCGCGGTGTCGGACCCGGCCGGGTTGGTGACCACCACGTCCACCGCACCGGCGGTGCCGGGCGGGGTCACCGCGGACAGCGTGGTCGCGCTGATCACCGCGAACGGTGCGGGAGCACCGTCGAAGGTGACCGAATCCGTGGTGTCGAGGTTGGTGCCGGTGACGGTGACCGCGGTGCCGCCGGAGGCGGGGCCGGAGGTCGGGGTGATGGCCGTGATGGCCGGATCGTCGACGTAGGTGTACGTCAGGCCGTTGTTGGTGCCGCCCGCCGTGGTGACGCTGACGCCCACCGGCCCCGCGACCGTGCCGGCCGGGACGGTGACGGTGAGCTGGGTGTCGTTGACCACCGTGGGGGTCGTGGTCACTCCACCGAAGGAGACGCTCGTGGCGGTGGACAGGCCGGTGCCGGACAGGGTGATGGTGTTGCCGCCGGCCAGCGGGCCCGCGGTCGTCCCCAGGGAGGACTTGAAGGGGGCGCCGACGTAGAAGAACGAGACCGGGTTGCTGGTTCCGCCCGGGGTGGTGACGGTGACGCCCACCGTGCCGGTGCCCGACGGCGACACCGCGGTGACCTGGGTGGGGGAGACCTGGGTGACGCTGGTGGCGGCCTTGCCGCCGAACTTCACCGAACTGGTGCCGGACAGGTTGGTGCCGGTGATGGTGACCAGCGTTCCGCCGCCGGTGGAACCCTGGTTGGGAGAAATGGGCATGGGGAAGCTCCTCGCTGGACGAAGGCGGTTGCGAGGAACCGGCGGGGGCGGCCGGGTGCGGTGACCGTGAGCGTCGAGGCGAGGCGGCGCCTGCGGGCGGGTTTCACCCGCCGCGGCCCTGCACAGCCCTGTGCCTCTCCCCCTGGGCATGGAGAAAACCGGCAAGCGCTGCCCGTTTCGACGTCCCCCGGCACGGGATGGGCAGCCCGCCGGTTCACACTCTCAGTGACCCATGACTCCAGGCGGGTGACAAGTACCGGTCAGCCGACCTCACCCGAATGGAGTAACGCCGGTGGTCGGCGGCCGGCGACCGCGGCCACCGACGGCCGTTTTCCCCAGCCCGGAAGCGCGCAGGCCAGGACGGACCCGCGCCGCCGGGCGCGCCCCGTGCCCCGAGTCGTGCGGCGAGCGGGCGCGGGCGCGCGACCGGCCTTGCCGGTCCAGCGCGTACGCCGGTTCGCGTGCCGGTCCCCGCGACCGCGGCCGCCCACCGGCGCCCTCACCCGTCCGGACGCCACCCGCGCCCTCACCCGTCCGACTCCCACCCGCGCCCTCACCCGTCCGACTCCCGCCGGCGCCCTCACCCGTCCGGACTGCCCTGCGTGCACACCACCGGCGCCCCTGATCACAGTGGGACTGCCGTGCGCGGCGAGCCCGGCCGGACGAAGCCGGCCTTCTCGCTGCCGTGCGTGCGGCCCGCCCGGGACGCGCCGAAGGACATCCGCCCACGCGACCGCATCAACGATCGACGAACCGAGGGAGAGATCGAGTTGACCCTGCACATCCGAGGCCTGGCAGTGGCCGCACTGCTGGGCGCGACCCTGTCGGCCATCACCACACCGGCCGTCGCCCGCGTCGCCGCGCCGTCCAAGGAGCCGGTCGTCCCCTGCGGGGACGTCGGCGAACTGGTCCGGCAGATCACCGAGGGCAACACCCGCGGCTACGGCTCGATCGTCCTGTCCTCCGGATGCGTCTACCGGCTCACCGCCCCGGCCCAGCCGGGCGGACCCGACGGACTGCCCGTCGTCACCGGGAACCTGACCATCAGCGGCTCCGGCGCCACCATCCTGCGCAGCGCGGCCACGCCGTTCCGCATCGCCGAAGTGGCCCCGCAGGGCACCCTCAACCTCAACGGCACGACGGTCTCCGGCGGCAGCGCGGACACCGACAACGGCACCACCGGCGGCGGAATCCTGACCAGCGGACGGCTGGTCCTGGTCAACAGCCGGGTCACCGGCAACACCGCCACCGGTACGGGCGGCGGGATCGAGGTGGCGTCCGGCGGCACCGCACAGCTGACCACCTCCACCGTGTCGGAGAACACCGCGTCCGACGGCGGCGGCATCCACGTCTCGGCCTCCGCGAGCCTGAACCTCAGCCGGAGCTCGATCACCGGCAACACCGCCGTCTCCACCGGCGGAGGACTGGCCACCTTCGGTGGCGCACAGCTCGACGACGCCGTCGTCCGCGGCAACACCACCCAGAACTTCGAAGGCGGCGGCGTCTACGCGGGCGCCGGGACGCTCACCACCACCCTGGGTGAGATCTCGGGCAACACGGCCCACTCCGACGGCGGCGGCATCGCGAACTTCGGCGCCACTCTGCGGCTGAACGACACGGCCGTACGCGACAACCGCGCCTTCGGCGGCGGTGGCGGCCTCTACCAGTACGCCGGCAGCTCCCAGCTGATCAGGGGCGGTGTCACCGGCAACGTGGCCACGGACGCGGGCGGCGGCATCCTCCGCCAGGGCGGTTCGGTGACCCTGACCGGCACGAGCGTCACCGCGAACCAGCCGGACAACTGCTCACCGGCCGGGGCCGTCGCCGGCTGCACCGGATGACCGTCCGGCAGCACGGCGCCGCCCTCGTCAAGGAAGCGAGGCAGTGAGGCAGTGAGGAGGTGGCCGGTCCGCCGGCGCCGTCGTCTCAGGGGGCTTCGATGGCGTAGACGTTCCCCGGCGTCACCACACTGGTCACCGCCTTGGCGAACTCGGTGCTCAGCGCCTTGCCGTGCACGTTGATGTCACTGGTGGTGTGCACCACGAGTGTGGCGTGGGCGGAGCGCAGGTGCACCATCACCGTCTGGTAGCCGGGCAGGGAGCCGTTGTGGCCGACCCACCCGTGGTTGTCGAAGACGCCCAGGCCGTAGCCGACGCCCTTGATGCCCGTGGCCTTCGTCCGCAGCCGCTCGGCCTGGGTCGCGGGTGACAGCAGCGTCCCGTCGGCGAGGGTGGACGCCCAGGACCGCAGGTCGGCGAGCGTGGAGATCATCGCCCCGGCCGGGGCACCCATCCGCGGGTTCCAGTACGTCGCGTCCGCGACCGAGCCGTCGGCCGTCTGGTTGGTGATGCCGTGCGCGTGCGGCGCGGGGAACTCCGTACCCCGGGGCATGAAGGTGTGCTCCAGATGGGCCGGCCTCAGCACGTGCCGCGCCACGTAGCGGTCGAAGGACTGCCCGGTCACCCTCTCCACCACCCGCGCCAGCAGCAGGGTGTTGGTGTTGCTGTACTGGAACGCGGTGCCCGCGGCGAAGGCGACCGGATGGCGGAAGGAGTAGGCCAGCAACCGGGCGGTGCCGAAGGGGCGCCGGGGGTCGGTCACGTACGCCTTGATGAAACCCTCGTCGAGCATGTAGTTGAACAGTCCGCTGCGCATCTCGGCCAGGTGACGCAGTGTGATGTGGTCGCCGTTCGGGACGCCGGGCACGTACCGGGAGATCGGGTCGTCCAGCCGCACCTGCCCGCGATCGACCAGCCGCAGCAGCGCGGTCACGGTGAAGGTCTTGGTGACGCTGCCGACGCGCATGGCGAACCGGGACGACATGGGCGCGCCCGTCGCCGGATCCGCGGTGCCGAAGGCCCGGACGTAGCCGCCCTTGCCGGGTGCCCACAGACCCACCGTCACCCCGGGGGTGTGCGTGGAGCGCAGCACCTTCCGGACGGCGCGGTCGAGTTCCGCCCGCACCCGCGGCGTCAGCTGCCGCATCACCGGCCGGCCGCCGACGTCCGCGGCGGTGGCGGCCGTGGTGGCCGTGGCGGCGGTGGTGACCGTGGCGGACGGGGCGGACGGGGCGGTGCCCGGGGCCGCGGTCAGCGCGTGTGCGCCGGTGCCGGACGCGAGCATCACACCCGCTGCCAGGGCCGCTCCGGTCACTGCCGTCGCGCGACGCGGAGCAGTGGTACGGGAGCGGGCGAAGAGTGAACGGACAGGCATGGCGCGCCCTTTCGACGTGCGGAGGGCCCTCCTGGTGACCCGCCGCGTGGCCACTCCAGCCTCGCCGTCCGCGGCCTTCCCGGCCTCTGCCGCAGGAGCGGTCTCCGCTCTCCGCCGCACGGAGGAGAACACCCCGCCCCTCCCTCGGACGGCCGACCCGCGACGACAACGGCCCCGGCCCGATGGAGGGCCGGGGCCGTGGCCGTCGCGCCGGGCCGTCGTGGTGAGCGGGTCCGGACCGTCGGGTCAGCGGGTGGCGGACGTGCGGGTCAGTGGGTGGCGGACGGGGTCAGTGGGTGGCGGGTGTGCGGGTCAGTGGGTGGCGCACAGGGTCTGGCGGGAGGCGGTGAGCCACGCGGAGATCTGGCCGGAGACCCAGCTGTCGGGGTCCGCGTTGGTGGCGAGCACCAGCTGGCGGGTTCCGTCGGCGTTGGTGAAGGCGTTGGTCTGGGTGCCCAGCACGGTTCCCGTGTGCCCCCACATGGTGACGCCGCACAGACGCACCCTTTCCAGGCCCAGCCCGTAGCCCTTGTCCGGGTCGGCCGGGTCGACCTTGTAGGGGCCGGCCTTCATCATCTCGGCCAGCTGGGCCCGGGGCAGGAGCCGTCCGGTGAGCAGGGCCCGGTCGAACCGGGCGAGGTCGTTCACGGTGGAGGTCAGCGCCCCCGCCGCCCAGGTGGTGGAGGGGCTCATGGCACCGGTGATGTCCTTGGGCGCGCTGCCGTTGCGGCCCAGGAGGTAGCCGTGTGCGGCCGGGCTCTGGACGGTGAGCGAACGCACGGGCAGCCGGGTGTCGCGCAGCCCGAGCGGCCGGATGACGCGGCGCTCCACTTCGTGCCGGTAGGAGTGGTGGGTGACCTTCTCGACGATGAGACCCAGCAGCACGTAGTTGGTGTTGGAGTACGAGAACCTGGCGCCGGGCCGGAACAGCGGGGGGTGCGCGTCGGCCAGGGCCACCAGCCGCCTCGGTGACCAGTAGTGGCCCGCGTGCCCCTTCAAGTAGGGGGCGGAGAAGGACGGATCCTGCTCGAAGGGGAACAGGCCGCTGGTGTGGTTGAGCAGGTGGCGCACGGTGATGCGGTCGCCGCCGTGGACGATGCCCGGCAGGAAGTGCTGCACGCTGTCGTCGAGGCGCAGCCGCCCTTCGGCCGCCAACTGCAGCACCAGGGTGGCGGTGAACGCCTTGGTGTTGCTGCCGACGCGCAGGTGGTCCGCCCTGCTCATGCGCCGCTTGGCCGCCACATCGGCGTAGCCGGCCGCCGCCGTCGCGGTGCGGCCGTGGTCCCGTATCAGCGCGATCGCTCCGGGCAGCCCCGCCGAGGTCAGCCGGCGGACGGCCTGGCGGGCGGCATCGTCCCCGCTCCAGGCGGGGGCCGGTGCCGGGCCGGGACGCGCGCCGCGGACGGAAGGGGTGGTGCGGTCGGCGGCCGAGGCGCCGGCGCCGGAGGCCAGGACGGCTCCGGCCGCGCCCACGGCGCACAGCAGGGCGGTGGCCCGCCTGGCGCGCCGGAGTGCGGGGCGCGCCAGGGCGGCGGTGTCGCGGGTCATGGGACGGCTCCAGAAAGAGAGGGCCGTTGTGCGGCCCTGGCGGATCGGTGTGCCACCAGCCTGCGCGCCGCCGCGGCGCAGGGCGTCCTGCCGCCGGACCACCCGTGAGCTCCGCCCGACGGAGGAGTACCGCGCGGGGGCTCGGTCGGCCGGCCGAGGAGCGCGACGGCCGGCGTCCGGGCACACCGCCGCAGGAACCGGGCCGACCGCCCGGTCGGCCAAGTCCGCCGTCGCCTCGACCGCCCACTCGCCGTGATCGCCGTCCGCGGCGGCCGGCAGGAGACGGCCTCGGGCCCCCCGGGCGCCCCGTGCGCGGCCGGCCCGGCTCCCCGCCGCAGTACGCCTCCGGCAACTCGCGGCCGGTCCCACCCGCACATCGGGCCCTGCCCTCCCCACAACGGGCCAAGTCGTCGTTTTCGCCGCGGATACGGAAATCGGGACGGGCTTTCCGGCTGTTGCCGAGTCCATGACCCGATCAAGGGGGACCCCTGTGGCTGTCGTCGGCCGGCGTCTCGTCGCTCTGAAGGAGGCGTTCGCGCACGGGCGTTTCGACGCCCTCGCCCGGCGCCGGGTGCCGCGCGCCGCGGTCGACCTGCTGCTCGCCCCGCTGCTGGCGGCGGCCGCGCTGACCGAGGTCGTCGACCGGGCGCCGGGCGGCGGTTCCGGAGCGGACGCGGTGGGCACGGCCCTCGCCCTGATGGTGGGCGTTCCGTTCGCGGTGCACCGCCGCTGGCCCACGCCCGTGCTGGTGGTCGTCGCCGCCTCGGCGGCGCTGCTCCAGGCCCGGCACTCCGTGCCCGCCCCGGTCACCGGCGCCGGCGCCACCATCGGCACCGTCCTGCTGGGCGTGGGGGTGGCGGTGTTCCTGACCACCGTCCGCCTCCCGCACTGCCCGAGCTACCGGCTGCTGGCCGCGATGGTCGTGGTGGCCGGCGCCACCGAGGCACTGATCGGCCACGGCGAGGCCATCGGCTCGGCCGTCGTCGTGGACGTGCTCGTGGTGGCCGCCTGGGCGCTGGGCTGCCTGGTGAGGGCCCGCCGCGCCATGGCGGCCGAGGCGGTGGAGCACGCGGCCGCGCTCGAACGGGAGCAGGTCGCCCTCGCCCGCACCGCCGTGGTGGAGGAGCGTTCCAGGATCGCCCGCGAACTGCACGACATCGTCGCCCACCACGTCAGCCTGATGGTCGTGCAGGCCATCGCCGCAGACCGGGTGCAGAGCAGCGACCCGGACAAGACCCGGGAGCTGCACGCCGCGATCGAGGCGACCGGCCGCGCCACCGTCGCGGAACTGCGACGCCTGCTGGAACTGCTGCGCACCGACGACGACGAGGCCATGGAGGGCCGCGCGCCGCAGCCGGTCCTCGCCGACCTGCCACGGCTGCTGGACGCCCTGCGGGAGGCCGGCCTGCGGGTGCGGGCCACCTCCACGGGGGCCGCCCGCCGGCTGGCCGCCGGCACCGAGCTCACCGCCTACCGCGTGGTCCAGGAGGCGTTGACCAACACGCTGAAACACGCCGGGCACACCCGTGCGGTCGTCGCCCTCGACTGGCAGCCGGACCACCTGGCGGTCAGCGTGCGCGACGACGGCCCGCTCACCGGAGCCGCCCCCCACGCCGCCCCCCACGCCGTGCCGCCCGGCGGCGGCCACGGTCTGGTGGGCATGCACGAACGCGTCACCGCCGCCGGCGGCACCCTCGACACCGGGCCGCTGCCGCAGGGCGGCTTCCTCGTCAGCGCCCGGCTGCCCCTCGACCCGCCCTGCGACAACGAAACGGACTGCCCCCGATGACCACCGCCACCCGCATCCTCCTCGTCGACGACCAGCCCATGATCCGCACCGGGTTCCGGCTCATCCTGGAGGCCGAACCCGATCTGGCCGTGGTCGGCGAGTCCGGCGACGGCCTGGCGGCCGTCGAGGACGCCCGCAGCCTGCAACCGGACGTCGTGCTCATGGACATCCGCATGCCCCGCCTGGACGGGGTGGAGGCCACCCGCCGCGTCCTCGACGTCCAGCCGGACACCCACGTGATCATCCTGACCACCTTCGACCTGGACGAACACGTGCTGGACGCCCTGCGCGCCGGCGCCAGTGGCTTCCTGGTCAAGGACGGCCCCGCCACCTCCCTCGTCGAGGCGATCCGCACCGTCGCCTCGGGGGAGGCGGTCATCTCGCCCAGGGTGACCCGCCGGCTGCTGGAGCGGTTCGCCGCGCTGCCGGAACCCACGCCCGCCCCGCCGGGCCTCGACGCGCTCACGGACCGGGAGCTGGACGTGCTGCGCGTCCTGTCCCGCGGACTGTCCAACGCGGAGATCGCCGCCGAACTCTTCGTCAGCGAGACGACCGTCAAGACCCACGTCGCCCACATCCTCGAGAAGTACCACCTGCGCGACCGCGTGCAGGCCGTCATCCTCGCCTACGACACGGGACTCGCCCTGCCCACAGCGCCCACCCGGCGCTAAGGGGAGGTCCCGGCCCGCGGCAGCGGCGCGGCGCCCTGCCGGGCGCGGTCGCGCACCGCGTCGTCGTCCCCGCACAGCCGGTGGGTGCGCGGTGCGGGAGCCGCCGGACGGCGCCGGAGCAGGCGATGGGCCGCGGCCCCCGCCGTCGCCCCGATCAGCGGCGCGACCAGATAGACCCACAGCAGCTGGGTGGCGCCGGACAGCACCGCCGGACCCAGCTGGCGCGCCGGATTGGCCGACGCACCGCTCAGCCCCGCCAGCCCGGTGATGATCAGGGCCGTGGCGACGCCGACCGCGTAGGGGAGCCGGCGGCTGAGCCCGGGGTGGGACAGGAAGCACCCGATCATCAGGACCAGCAGCACCAGACAGCCGCTCTCGGTGAGCAGCAGCATGGCCGCGTTCCAGCCCGGGCCGGGGTGCACGGCGGCGTAGCGCGTGGCCGGTCCCTCGAGGACCGGTCCCCAGCACAGCCGGGCCAGCGCGGCGCCGGCCACGGAGCCCGCCAGCTGCGCGGCCGCGTAGGCGGGCACGACGCGGCCGGGGAACGTCCCCATCAGCCACAGCGCGAGGGTGATGGCGGGATTCATGTGCGCCCCCGAACGGCGTCCGGGCGGGGAGGTGATCAGCAGCACCAGAAGGACCCCGGTCAGCACTCCCACGGCCGCCGCCGCGCCTCGGGGACCGGGCACGGCCGGCGGCGAGTTCGGTGGGGCGAGCCAGCGGACGGCGGTGACGACGCAGAACAGCAGGACCGTCGTCAGCGCGAACTCCCGGGCGGCGTCGGCCGCCCCGTGCGGCGGGATGCGCTGAGCCTCGGCGGACGCGTGCGACCTGGCGGTGGCCTCTTCCGGGAGCACGCTTCCGACGTTACGTCGCCCGGCGGCAGGGCGCAGACGAGCGGTGCCGCCGGCAGGACGCGGACGGGCGTGCCGGTGCCCGGCAGGGGCCGGCGACCGCCGGCCCGCCCGTCCGCCGCCTGCCGGCCGGCCTTCTGCCGGCCGGCCTTCTGCCCGTCCGCCGTCGGCCGTCTGCCCGTCCGTCCGGCCGCGCGCGGGGTGGTGCCGCACACCGTCGCACCGTCCCGTCTCACGGCGCCCGGCGTCCCGGGCGCACCGCGCTACGGCTCCACGGTGTCCTGGTGCCACGGCGTACGGCGTGCCGGTCCTCGGCGTACGGCGTCCCAGCGTTGCGCCGCGCATGGTGGCTCGTGCGCCGGTACGGTCCCGCCCGGCCGGCGGGCAGGTGACCCGCCCTGCCCCGGGCGGTCCACCCGGGAGCGGGCCGGGCGACCGGGGGCCGCCCCGGGCCGACGGCGTGAGGGCCGCGGCGGGTCCGTCAGGTGCCGGGGGACAGGAGCTCGCGCACCGGGTCCACCAGTTCGCGTCCTTGCCGCTGTCCCGCGCGGGCGGCTGCCGGGCGCCGGGCGGGATCGAGCGGGTTGGGGCCGATGGCGTCCACCGCCGCCTCGTCGGGCGCGACGACCAGGACACGGCTGTGCGCGCGCAGCAGCGGGATCTCGGCGGTCAGTCCCGGGGAGGCCGGGTTGAGTCCCGGCCCGGTGTCGGGAGCGAGCACGACGACCACGTCGTGGCCCAGGGCCAGATCGGCGTTGGTCGCGGAGCGGACACTGCCGTCGACGTAGCGCCGCCCTGCGACGGTGGCGGGCGGCCACACACCGGGCACCGCGCAACTGGCCGCCACGGCGGACGCCAGCGGTACCTCCGAGGCGCGCTCCCACACGACGGGCTCGCCCGTCTCCGCGTCCACCGCCGTGATGAGCAGCCGCCGGGCGGGCCAGGTGTCCACCGGCAGGCGCGCCCGGATCGTCCGCATCCGCTCGTCCTCGGCAACGGTCGGTGCCGCCAGGGCCATGGCACCGATCCGCGCCCGGACCTCCCGCTCGTCACGGGCTCCCTCGATCAGCCGGTTGAGGGCCGCCGCCGTGCCCTGGGGGTCGAACGCGGCCTTGACCTCCCGCGATCCACCGGCGTCCCGCAGCTGTTCGGCGAGGAGCCGGTCCAGGCCCACGCCGCCGGTGGCCTGGACCGCCACCACCGACCCGGCCGACGTGCCGACCACCAGATCGGCCGCGGTGAGGTCCGCCCCCGCCTCCTGCAACGCCCGGAGCACTCCCAGTTCCCAGGCGATGCCCGTCACGCCGCCTCCGCCGAGGACGAGCGCCGTCGACGTCACCGGTCCGTCCCGTCGCCCCGAGCGGCGAGGGCCCGGCGCAGCACCAGTCCGGCCTGGTCGATGGCCGCCTGGGCGACGGGGCTGGCCCCGAGGGCGTCCTGCGCGGTGAACGAGTGGATCGCCCCCAGGTAGCGGACCGCCACCACGGGCACGCCCGCCCGCAGCAGCTTGCGGGCGTACGCCTCGCCCTCGTCGCGCAGGACGTCCGCCTCGCCCGTGATCACCAGGGCCGGTGGCAGTCCGGTGAGTTCCTCCGTCGTGGCCCGCAGGGGTGCGGCGGTCGGTTCGGTGCGCACGGAGTGGTCCGGCGCGTAGTGGTCCCAGAACCACTTCATCTGGGCGCGGGTGAGGAAGTAGCCGTCCGCGAACCGCTCGTAGGACGGGGTCTCGAAACCGGCGTCCAGTGACGGATAGAACAGCACCTGCTGCAGCAGCCGGGGACCGCCCCGCCTCTTGGCGAGCAGGGTGCAGGCGGCGGCGAGGTTGCCGCCCGCGCTGTCACCGGCGACGGCCAGCCGGGTGCCGTCGACGCCCACCTCGGGTCCGTGGTCGGCGATCCAGGCGGTGGCCGCGTAAACCTCCTCCAGGGCGACGGGATAGCGGGCCTCCGGCGAGCGGGTGTACTCCACGAAGACCACGGCGACGTCCCCGGCGAGGGCCAGGTCGCGGGTCTTGCGGTCGTAGGAGTGCCGGTCGCCGAGCACCCACCCGCCGCCGTGGAAGTACATCACCGCCGGCAGCGGGCCCGGGGAGCCCTGGGGCCGCACGATGCGCACCAGGACCTCACCGCCGGGCCCGGCGGGCAGCCGGTGCTCCTGGACGGCGGCGGGCGGCAGCACCGCTCCCACCAGGCGCCCGCCCTCCGCGGCCGCCTCCCGGGCCTGGGCGGGTGTCAGGCTTTCCAGCGGCGGGGCGCCGGCCGCCTCCAGCGCGGCCAGAAAGCGTTCGGCGTACGGGTCGAGGCGCAGGGGCACACTGGTGTCCAACGGTTCCTCCAAGGATGAACAGTGCCTCAGTAGACGGGCCGGTCCACCGGCCGGCGCGGGAGGCGGGGCGCGTACGGGTGAGGGATTGCCCCGGCCGGCGGCAGCGGACGCGGGGCGGCCGGGCGGGCGTCGAAGGCGGGGGCGAAGTTCCAGCCCAGCAGACTGGGCCGGCCGTCGTAGGGGGCCAGACGGGCGATCGAGGCGGTGCGCAGCGCCAGGTGGGCGCCCGCCGCGGCGGGCAGGCCGAGCCAGCGGGCGGTCATCATGCGGATGAGGTTGCCGTGCGAGACCAGGACGACGGGCCGCCCGCCGGCCAGGAGACGACGGGCGAGATCGAGCACCCCGTCCACCCGGGCGGTCACCTCCGGCAGGCACTCTCCGGCGCACGCCCGGTCGCCCAGAGCGCCGTCCCACACGTCGTGGCGGCACGGCCCGCTCGCGCAGCCTTCGCCCACGGTGTGGCCGCCGGGGAGCTGGAAGCTCCACTCGCGCAGGTCGTGGCTGATGTCCGGCCGCAGCCCGGCCAGCCGCGCGGTGCGGCGGGCCCGCAGCGCCGGACTGCACAGCACGTGGGCGTCCCGGAAGGGCCGCAGGTGGGGGCGGAGCAGTGAGGCCTCGCGCTCCCCGTCGGGGGTCAGGCCGGGATCGTCCCGCCCGGTGTAGTACCGGCGCGAGCGGTTCCAGGCGGTCTCCGCGTGCCGCACCAGGATGATCTGCCGCTGTCCGGGCTGTTCGGGCTGTCCGGGCTGTTCGGGCTGTTCGGGCTGTTCGGGCTGTTCGGGCTGTTCGGGCTGTTGGGGTTGTTCGGGCTGTTGGGTTTGTGGGGGCTGTTCGGGCCGCTCGGACTGTCTGCGCAGCTCGCTCTGCCGGAGCCGCCCGGCCTGTTCCGCCTGCTCGGCCTTCCGGGTCCGCCCGGTGTGTTCGGTCATCGGCCGTCGTGCCTTCCTCGTGGGGCGCGGTGCACCGTTGCGCTCGCGGGCCGCCCCGCTTCCGGGAGCAACGGGGCCGGACCGCGGGCGCCCGCCGCCCCCGCCGGTGGCGGGGGCGGCGACGGGGGACGCCGGCGGCCGGGCGACGTCACGCCTCTCCGCGAGCCAGGAGCACGGCGACCCTGCTGCTGTGGGCCACGGCGTCGCTGACGCTGGGGGAGAGCCAGGCGGCCAGGCGGCCGCGGTGGTGCGGGCTGACGACGACCAGGTCGGCGTCGAAGTCCTCGGCGGCCCGGTGCACGGCCGCCGCCACATCCGGCACCAGGCCGTCCAGCAGCTCGCCGTCCGTCTCGACGCCGGCCCCGCGCAGCAGCGCGACTGCGGAATCGAGGACCTGGTGGGCGGTGGAGTCGTCCTCCAGGCCGACCACGGTGTCGTACACCACCTCGGAAGGGTCGATGTGCAGCACCCGGACCTTCGCCCCGGTCATGGAGGCCAGTTCGGCCGTGGTGCGGACCGCACCCCGCGCGGCGGGGCTGCCGTCCACGGCAACCAGAATGCGGTGGAACATGACGGTGATCTCCTTGTGCGTCTTGTAGGACTTGTGCGACTTGTACGACGCGGTCAGCGCTCGGCCGTGCCGGGGGCCGCGGGGGCGGTGGCGGGGGCGGTGGCGGTGGCGGGGGACGGTGCCTCCTGGTGGCGGTGCTCCACGGCCCGCTCCCGCTGGACGAGGGCGACGGCGGCGGAGACGGCGAGCAGGATCACGGACAGCCACAGGCCCTTGGCGATGCCCCCGGCGGAGTCGGACAGCAGGCCGGAGATCAGCGGACCGACGGCCTGGCCGACGCTGAAGGCGACGGTCAGCAACGCGATGCCCGAGGTCCAGGCGTGCGCCGGCAGCATCCTGCGGGCCAGTACGGTCACGGCGGTGGGACCGGCCATGAACGAGCCGCCGAAGACGACCGCCGAGACGATCGCGGCGACCGTCCCGTGCCACAGCAGCACGGGCAGCACACCGACCAGCACGACGGCCGACACCAGGGCGGGCGCCGCGCCTCCGCGCAGCCGGCCGATCGCCCGGCCCCACACCAGCAGGGTCGCCGCGGCGGAGGCCACGCCGAGCGCGATGAAGAACGCGGCGGTGCCCCAGACCTTCATGCCCTGGCCGTGGAGCAGCGCGATGACGAAGGTCATGTAGGAGACGTAGCCGGCGCCGAAGAGCACGTACCAGACGAAGACCGGCGTCAACGACTTCAGACCGGCGCCCTTGCCGGAGGAGCCGCTACCGGCTGCCTGCGCGGGCACGTGGCGCGCCGCCCACGCAGCCGGGAGTACGGCGAGTACGGCGAGCAGCCCCATCAGCAGCCATCCGGCCCGCCAGCCCGCCGGGCCCCACGCGGTCAGAGCCGCGGGAACCGCGATGCCGGAGAGCACCACTCCGATGCCCACGCCCGCCATATACATGGCGACCATGGCGGCCGAGCGGGCCTGCCGGCCGCCGGTGTGGACGCGGGAGGCGAGCGCCGAGCCCACCACGAAGGTCACCGCGGTGCTCAGGCCGCCGATGAACCGCAGGACGGTGAGCACGGTGAAGTCACCGGTCACCGAGGAGGCGAGCAGGGTCAGCGCGCTCAGGGCCATGCCCCAGCCGAACGCGGCCCGGGCTCCGAAACGGCGCGACCACCAGGCCGCGGTGGCGGCGCCGATGATGTAGCCCAGAGCGTTGGCGGTGTTCATCCCGCCGGCCGCCGCGTAACTCCAGTGCAGCTTCTCCCGCATCGCCGGCAGCAGCAGGGCGTAGGCGAACCGGGTGAAGCCGAGCGCCACCACGGGACCGGCGGCCAGTCCCAGGGCGACCAGGAACTCCGGCCGCTGCCTGGCGGCGGAGGACGTCGAAGTGGTCATCGCACACGCTCCCCAGCAGTGAAGGCAGTCATCACAGGCCTTTCTCGAACGATCCGGACCGGGGTCCGGGCTGTTGGTACGGCGCTTGAGCAGCGCCTGCACGAGCCGTCAACGGGGGCCGCACGCGCTCTCATGGCCGTGCGCCGGGCCGTGCTGCCCACGGATCCGGCCATCGGCGGCCCTCCACGCGCGTTCGGGCCGGGGCGCCGTCCGGTCCGTCGTCCCGGGCGCGCCGTCCGGGTCCGGCCGCGGGGCCCCGGGCAGCGGCGGTGCGTGCGGCAGCCGCCTGCGCACCAGGGCGAACAGCGCGCCGCCCACGAGCGGGGCGACGAGGTACACCCACAGCCACCCGAGGTCGTGGGAGAACAGCTCCGGCCCGAACTGCCGGGCGGGGTTGAAACTTCCGCCGGTCCAGCGGCCGGTCAGCAGGATCAGCACGGTGATCGCCGCTCCGGCCACCGCGGGCAGCAGCGCCGCCGCACGGGGCCGCGCCGCCACGAACGTCACCGCCGCGAGCATGAGGACGGTCGCCGCGGCCTCGGAGGCGAACACCGCCCACCACGGCATACCGGCGGCCGCCCGTACGGTGGCGAAGCCCACGGCGGGATCGGCGACCGGCTCCCCCCACAGCAGCCGGCCCACCGCCACGCCGGTGAGCGAACCGGCCAGCTGGGACACGGCGTACCCCGCCGCGTCCCGCCCCGGCAGGGCACCCATCAGCCAGAAGGCCAGGGAGACCGCCGGGTTCATGTGGCCGCCCGAGCACCGCCCGAACGGCGAGACGATCAGCAGGCCGACGGTGACGCCGCCGGCCACGGCGTCCGCGGCCAGCCGGCGCCCGGGACCGGTGAGCAGATGGGCCGCACAACCGCCGCTGCCGAAGAGGCAGTTGAACACGGCGACCATGACCAGCAGCAGCACCGCCGTCGCGGCGAACTCGCTGAGCCACGCCCTCCAGCGCCGGCCGCGACCGCTCCGGCTCCCTGCTCCCACACCGTCCTCCACTTCCAGGTCTTCCAGGTCGTCCGGGTACACGGGCCCCCGTGAGAGGCCAGGGCGCCACCCGCCGCGCCTCGCCGGCCGGGCTCGGCCCGCCCGCCCGGGCGTCGCCGGGCACCGTCCACGGCGTACGCCGCGCCGGTCGGCGCGATGCACGGTCCGCACGCCACGCCGCTCGCCCACCCGCACGGCTCGTGCGGCGCACCGGTCCGCGCACGGCACGGTCCGGTCCGGTGCACCGAGGACCGGTGCACCGGGCACAGGACCGTCGACCCGCGCCACGGCCGGCGGTGTGCCGGTGGGCACGGACGCGTGACCCACCGATCGGCCCACCGCCGCTGAACGGCACCGCTGCACGGCACCGTTACGCGGCACCGAATGCGCGGTCCGCCACGGCGGGCGCCGGGGACGAGCGCCCGCCGGGCCCTGACGCGCCGCCCACACTCGCGCGGCGGCTTGCACCGCTGTTGCACGCCGGCGACGGGCCGCCCGGAGCGATCCGCCCGAAGCGATCCGCTACAGAGTGATCCGTACGGAGCGATCCGGCCGGGGAGGCGGGCGCAGCACGGCGACGACGTGCCCACGAGCCGGCACACGCGGGCCGGCGGGCGCGCCGGGCCGGCCCCCGCATCGGGTGGCCCCCACGGGCCACAGTCGGTGGGAGCCTTGCTGCCACCCCGCATCACCCGGTGGACCGGGGGCCACGGCGGGCCGGCCCCGCACCGCGCGGCCCCTGGCGGCAACACCGGATGGCGAGCCGTGGGGTGGGCCCGGGGACCACAGCGGGTGCCGAGCTGTGGGGCGCGCCCCGCGGGCCACACCGCGTGACGAGCCGCAGCCCGGGCCCGCCCCCACGCCGCGAGGCCGTGCGGCGCGGACATGGCCGTAATCGAGGGACAGCCGTCCCAAGGGCCGCTGGCGGACGGGCGCGTGGCGCGGCGAGGCTGGAACGGTCCCCCGTCCGCGCCACGAAAGAGCACCACCCGCATGCCGCCCTGCACGACCGCACCCGTCCTCGGTGAGCCCGTCCGTCTGCGGCTCATCGGACCCCTCACGCTGCTGGGTTCCGGGCCCGGCGGCCCGCCCGGCCTGCCCCGGGGGCGCGCGGTGCTGCTGTTCGCCCTGCTGGCCGCCCACCGCAACCAGGTCGTCGGCCTCGACACCGTGATCGGCACGCTCTGGCCCGAGAACGCGCCTCCCACCGCCCCGCAGACGGTCGCCTCGCTGGTCAGCCGGCTGCGCAGAGTGGTCGGCACGTGTCTGGAGCGGGCGGGCACCGGGTACCGGCTCAACACCACCGACTGGCAGGTGGACGTCGACGAGGCGGCCCGCCTGACCCGGGCGGCCGAGCGTCATCTGCGCGCCGGTGAACCCGCCTTCGCGGACGCCGCCGCCCGGGGCGCCCTGGGCCTGCTGTCGGCCGGGCAGGCGGTCGAGGAGTTCGAGCCCGCCGGGTGGAGCGAGGACCTCGGGCGGACCCTGGAGCGCCTGCTGCGCCGCGCCCGGGAGAGCGCCTGGCAGGCGGCCCACCACCTCGGCGACCACGAGCGGGCCGCCCGGGTGGCCCGGGCGGCCGCGCACGACGACCCGTACGACGAGCCGGCCTGGCGCGCCCTGATGACGGCCCAGTACCGCCTGGGCTCGGCCGGCGCCGCACTGCACACCTACGGCCGGCTGCGCCGCACCCTGCGCGCCGAACTGGGCGCGGACCCCGATCCGCGCTCCGCGGCGCTGCACAGCGCCATCCTGCACGGCCGTCCCGCTCCCGCCGCCACGCCGGCGCCGCCCCTGCCTCCGGACGGCACCACCACGCCCCGGCACCTCGTCGGCCGGGAGCGGGAACTGGAGCGTCTGCGGGAGCTGTGGCGCGGGGCCCTCACCGGCCGGCCGGCGACCGCGGTGCTGCGCGGCGGGGCGGGAGCGGGCACCTCCGCGATGCTGGCCGCACTGGGCCGGCACGCCCGGCACCACGGCGCCACCGTCCTCGCGGCGCACTGCCCCCGGCCCGAACTCGCCCCCGCCGCCCCCGTGCTGGAGCAGGCCGTCAGGGACTACTGCCGCACCGCGCGGCCCGAGGAGGTCGCCCGCGCCGCCGACGGCCTCGAGCACCGGCTGCGCGCCGTGCTGCCGCACACCGGGACGCCCGACGGCGAGCCCGGCGACCGGCACACCCGGCCGCCGGCGGACGAATCCGGCGACCCGATCGCCCTCTTCCTGCTGCGGCTGTCAGCCGACCACCCCGTGCTGCTGACGGTGGACGACGCCCACCGCGCGGACGCCGCCACCCTGCGCGCCGTCCGCCAGGTGTCCCAGGGCGCCGCCGGGCACCGTCTGATGGTGGTGCTCGGCGCACGGGAGGACGGCACCGGCCGCGTCGCGGCACGCCTCCCCGGTTCCGCCCAGGTGCCCCTGCCGCCGCTCACCCCCGACGCCGTCGCGGAGCTTGCGGCCCGCCTCGAGGTTCCGTGGGCGCCGCGGCTCGCCGACCGGGTGCACCGGCTCACGGCCGGCCGCCCCGCACTGGTCGTCGCGGCGCTTCGGGCCGCCAAGGAGGGCGTACGCCTGGAACACGCGGACGACCTTCCCGGCACCTTGGTGGACGCGGCGCTCGACCTGGTGCGGCACGTCGGTGAGCCGACGGTGGACCTGCTGCGCATGGCGGCCCTGATCGGCCCCCGCTTCCGCTTCGAGCAGCTGCTCGCCACCACGACGACCGACGGCTGGCGCGCCGCCCGGCAGGTGGAACGGGCTCTGGGCGCCGGCATCCTCACCACCGACGGCGACGACCTGGTATTCGACGGCGAGCTGCTGCACACCGCCCTGTACCGGGCGGTGCCCGCGCCCCTGCGGGCCGGCCTCACCGCCCACCTGCGCCGGTCCACCCCGGCGCCCGCGGCGCCCTCCGCCCCGGCGTCCGCGGCGCCCTCCGCCCCGGCGTCCGCGGCGCCCTCCGCCCCGGCGTCCGCGGCGCCCTCCGCCCCGGCGCCCGCGGCGCCCTCCGCCCCGGCGTCCGCGGCCCTTGCCGCGGTGCCGTCCGCGGAACTCCGCGTATGAGCGCGCCGCGCATACGGCCCACCGACGCGGCCGGACGCGGCATCACCTCCGGTCGCGCGCGTCCCCGAAGAAGCGCTGCCAGGCACCGGAGTCGACGGGGAACTCCTCCACCCGCACGATCCTGCCGCGCCGGACCGTGCAGTACGCGGTCATGTCCGCCGATCCCTCCGCTTCGGCCTCCGCGTTCCGTGCGCGGCCCGGGGCGGGCCCCATCGGGACGGCCTCCCGGACGAAACCGCCGGACCGGTCACCCGCGACCGCCCGCGCCCCGGGCCGGTACCGGCGGCCGGCCGCGGCCGCCACACGCCCGCGGAGCTCCAGGAAGCCGTCCCACCCCCGGTACACGCCCGACAGGGCGGAGTGCCCGGGGACACGAACCTCGACAGTGTCGGACACCATGCGGTGAAGCCCGCCGAGGTCGCCGCGCGCGAGCCTGCCGTAGAAGGTGATCAGGAGGCGCGTGTTCCGCGGCGAACCGGCGTGCCCGGGCAGCGCGGGACCCGGCTGCGAGGGCGCCGGCCGCGACGGCGCCGGTGTGCCCGTCGGGGTGTCGCGCGACGGCGTCCAGTACGCGTCGTAGACCTCCTGTTCCTCGGGTACGGTCCACGCCTCCGCCAGCCGCCCGCGCCGGACCCGGTACTCCATGGCCAGCCGCAACGTCCACGTCCGGCCCGGGTCCTTCGCGCGGTTCAGGGTGACGACCTCCCGGGTGAACGCCGTGCCGCCGTGCACCGCGAAGTGCCGGACGCGCACGGTGAACCTGCCGCCGCCGTAGCCGAGCAGGGGCGCCATGAACCCCCGCAGGCCTTCCTTCCCTCGGTACTCACCGGCGTTGAGACCCTTCCCCGGCACATGCATGACGAAATCGTCGCCGACGAGCCTCCGCGCGGCGGAGATGTTCCCGTCGGCGAACGCGCGGTAGTAGGCGTGCAGGAGTGCCGCGGTGTCCCGCGAGGCCCGCGAAGGCGTTTCGCGCGGGCCGGGCGCGGATCCCGGCGTCCGTGTCCCGCGCGGCGACCCGGCGCCCGGCCCGGACAGCGGCACCGGCAGCATGCCTGCTGCCAGCACCGCGGCCACGGCCAGGAGGACGGCGACGACCACGGCCCTGTGCGGCGAAGCAACCTTGCGCATGCGGTGAACCTCGTGATGGTGTCGGAAGACCCGGGTACCCGGGAGCCCGCGCGTCGTGGGACCCGGGGGCCCCGTCGCCACCGGCGCGAACCGGGGGACGGACCCGCGCCGGCCCGAGCGGCGCACCCGCACCGGACCATCCCGCCGCCCCTTGCACCGCTCTTGCACCGCACTCGCACCGCACCTGCCACCGTCCGCCGGCCCCCCGACGCCCCCCCACACCTATTCGCTCCTGCAATTCCCGTGCAAAGCGGTGCGCGATGCTGGAGGCGAGTCACCCGGTCCGTGCGCCGGCCGGCGCGAACGGCCAAGAGCCGGCGGTCACGACCCTGAGCGGCGGTCGTGGCACACGGCGACGGCCCGGGTGACCGAGACGTCCCGCGACAGCCGCGGGGCGGCCGGGCGTCCCGGAAGGGGATCGCCCGGCCGCCCCGACTGTCCCGGCCGCCCCGCCCGTCCGGGCTCCGGCGGGCGTCGGGCCCGGCCGGTCACCGCACGGAGCGCAGGCCCGCCCGGATCTCGCCCACCAGGAGCTCCGGCTGCTCCCAGGCGGCGAAGTGACCGCCCTTGGCGACGCGGTTGTAGTGGACGAGGTTCGGGTACGCCCGCTCCGCCCAGCTCCTCGGGGCCTGGTACATCTCGTCGGGGAACACGCTCACGGCGACCGGGAGCCGGACCCCCTTGACGCCGAAGAACGAGGTCGAGTTCTCCGCGTACAGACGCGCGGCGGAGATCGCGGTGTTCGTCAGCCAGAACAGCGTGACGTTGTCCAGGACGTCGTCCCGGCTCAGCCCCTCGCTCCCGCCGGCGAAGGCCCGGGAGATCATGGCCAGGCTGGCCTTGTCGTGGTCGAGCAGGAACGCCGCGAGCCCGACCGGGGAGTCCGCCAGCGCGGTCAGCGACTGGGGACGGGACCCCATGAGATAGGCGTAGTAGACGTGCCGGTACACGAAGTCCAGCTGCTCCACCGCCGCCTTCTCCTCGTCGGACAGCGACAGTCCCTCGGGCAGCGGATTGCCCGCGATCAGCGCGGCGTCGAGGGCGGGCGGAACCACACCGGCCATGTTGGTGTGGATGCCGATCAGGCCCTCGGGCTCCTGCACGCCCATGAAGTCGGCGACGATCGCACCCCAGTCGCCGCCCTGCGCCGCGTACCTGGTGTAGCCGAGCCGCCGCATCAGTTCGCCCCAGGCGCGGGCGATGCGCTCGGGACCCCAGCCGGTGCCGGCCGGCTTGCCGGAGAAGCCGTAGCCCGGCATCGACGGGATGACGACGTGGAAGGCGTCCGAGGCGCTCCCGCCGTGCGCGGTGGGGTCGGTCAGCGGCTCGATGAGCTTCAGCTGCTCGACGACGGAGCCCGGCCACCCGTGGGTGATGATCAGCGGCAGGGCGTCCTCGTGCTTCGACCGGACATGGAGGAAGTGGATGTCCAGGCCGTCGATCTCGGTGATGAAGTTCGGCAGCGCCTTCAGCTTGGCCTCGGTCCTGCGCCAGTCGTACTCATCGGCCCAGTACCGCGCGAGCTCCTTGATCGTCGCCAGCTGGGTGCCCTGCGACTGGTCCGCGACGGTCTCCTTGTCGGGCCACCGCGCCGCCTTGATGCGCGCGCGCAGGTCATCGAGTTCCGCCTCGGGGAAATCGAAGGTGAACGGCCTGATCGCCGCGTTTCCCGGAGTGGGGGACATTGTCGTTCTCCTTGCTGTCGCCGGCGACCTCGCGTTGCCGGCTCACCCACAGTCGCCCGGACGCACCGCCCCGGGCCCAGGGAAAACCCCGGGCAATCACCCCGTGGAGCGACCCCCAGGGGCCCCGGGGCCCGAGAAGTACCCATAAGCGGTCAAATCGCCCGACCGGCCTAAACTGGTTCCGTCCGGCAGCGGACCAGGAAGGGCGACGACCATGGGCGTGCCCCCCGTCGACGCGCGGCCGGCACTGCACGGCCGGGAGCGGGAGCTGGCCGCGCTGGACCAGGTGCTGGCCCGGGCACGGGCCGGTGGCAGCGCGGTCCTGGTCCTGCGCGGTGAGGCGGGCATCGGCAAGACGGCGCTGCTGGACCACGCGGCCGCCCGGGCCACTGGATTCCGCGTCGCCGCCGTCGCGGGCATCGAGTCGGAGATGGAACTGCCCTTCGCGAGCCTTCACCAGCTGTGCGCTCCGCTGCTGGACCGGCTCGACCGGCTGCCGCCACCGCAGCGCGACGCGCTGTCCGTCGCCTTCGGACTGCGGCAGGGCGAGCTCGGGCAGGCGCCGCAGCGCTTCCTGGTGAGCCTCGGCGCGCTGGGCCTGCTGGCCGAGGCGGCGCGGCGGCAGCCGCTGGTCTGCCTCGTGGACGACGCGCAGTGGCTCGACGACGGATCCCGGCAGGTGCTCGCCTTCGCGGCCAGGAGGCTGACGGCGGAATCGGTCGCCCTGCTCTTCGCCGTGCGGGAGCCCGACGACGACCGGCAGCCCGACGACGCGCAGTGGCTCGACGCCGACCGGGAGTCCGACGCCGACCGGGAGTCCGACGACCGCCGTGATCCGGCAGGTGTGCCGGAACTGGCCGGCCTGCCGGAGCTGGCCGTGCACGGCCTCGCCGAGCCCGACGCGCGCGCCCTGCTGGCCGCGCGTGTCGGAGTGCCGCTCGACCCGTCGGTAGGGGACCGGATCGTCGCCGAGGCCCACGGCAACCCCATGGCCCTGCTCCATCTGCCGCGCGCCCCCGCCGAACTGGCCGGAGGATTCTGGCTTCCCGGCGGGCGGCGTCCCCTGGCGCACCGCATCGAGGCCGCCTTCCACCGGCAGTTCCGCGCCCTGCCGACGGACAGCCGGCGTCTGCTG
This sequence comes from Streptomyces sp. NPDC004065, assembly GCF_044903565.1. Lineage (NCBI taxonomy): Bacteria > Bacillati > Actinomycetota > Actinomycetes > Kitasatosporales > Streptomycetaceae > Streptomyces > Streptomyces sp. NPDC004065. The sequence continues at coordinate 47,173 of NZ_JBJDQT010000028.1, forward strand.
CTGACCGCCGCGGCCGAGCCGACCGGAGACGTGGGCCTGCTGCGGCGCGCGGCCCATGCGCAGCGGATACCCCTGGACGCCGTGACCCCGGCCGAGGCCGCGGGCTTCGCCGAGTTCGGTCCGAAGGTCCGGTTCCACCACCCCCTGGCGCGCTCGGCCGTCTACGGGAGGGCGTCGCTGCCCGACCGCCGCGCGGCCCATCACGCACTGGCCGAGGCCACCGATCCCCTTCTCGATCCCGATCGCAGGGCCTGGCACCGCGCGCACGCCGCGACCCGGCCCGACGAGAGCGTCGCCGCGGACCTGGAACGCTCGGCCGGCCGGGCCGGGAGCAGGGGCGGAGCCGCCGCTGCCGCCTCCTTCCTGCGGCGGGCGGCGGAACTGACGCCCGATCCCGCGCGCCGCGCCGCCCGCCTCCTGGCCGCCGCCCAGGCGTCCACCGACGCCGGGGCGGCCGAGCAGACCCGCACCCTGCTGGCGGCCGCGGAGGCCGCCCCCCTGGACGCCCTGCAGCGCGCCCGGCTGGAACGGCTGCGGGCCGGGCTCGTCTTCGTCCAGTCGCGCGGCGGCGACGCGCCCCGGCTGCTCCTCGACGCCGCACACCGGCTGGCCCCCCTCGACGCCGCCCTCGCCCGGGAGACGCTGCTGGAGGCGATCGGCGCGGCGATCTTCGCCGGCGGCCTGAGCGAGGGGCCCCAGGAGCGGGAGGTGGCCGAGGCGGCCCGCGCCGGACCACCGCCGCCCACCCCGCCACGGGAGCTCGACGTCCTGCTGGACGGCGTGGTCAGCCGCATTCTGGACGGATGCGCCACCGGCGCCGACGCTCTGCGCCGGGCACTGCGGGCGATCCGCGCCCGGGACGGGGATGGGGACGGGGACGGGGACGGGGACGGGCACGCGGACCCGGGCCGGCTGTGGCCGGCGTTCCGGGTGATCCCGGAGCCCATCGCGCCGGAACTGTGGGACGACGAGGCCTGGCACGAGCTCGCCGGCGGAGCCGTCCGCAGCGCCCGCGAAGCCGGTGCGCTGGCCGTGCTCCCGATGGCGCTGACCTACCAGGCCTGCTTCGAGCTGCACACCGGGGCGTTCGGCACCGCCGAGACCCTGATCGACGAGGCCACGGCGCTCTCCGAGGCCGCGGGCGGTGTCCCGATGATGTCCACGTCGTTGCTGCTCGCCGCCTGGCGGGCACGCGAACCCCAGGCGCTGGACCTCATGGAGACCACCGTCCGGGAGGTGCGCGCCAGGGGCGAGGGGCGTTCGCTCAGCCTCGCCGAGTACGCGCGCGCACTGCTGCACAACGGCCTCGGCCGCTACGACGCCGCGCTGGCGGCCGCGACACGCGCATGCCGCCACGAGGACCTGGGCTTCTTCGGGTGGGCGCTGACCGAACTGATCGAGGCGGCCACCCGCAGCGGGCACCCGGAGACCGCCGCCGCGGCGCTGGACCGGCTGACCGAACGCACCCGGGCGAGCGGTACGGAATGGGCTCTCGGCACGGAGGCCTGCTGCCGCGCGCTGCTGAGCGACGACGAGACCGCGGGCGCCCTCTACCAGGAGGCGGTCGAACACCTCGGACACTGCCGGATCGCCGTCCAACTGGCCCGCACGCGGCTCCTGCACGGCGAGTGGCTGCGCCGCCGGGGCCGCCGCCAGGACAGCCGTGCCCCCTTGCGTGCCGCCCACGAGGCCTTCACCCGGTTCGGGGCGGACGGCTTCGCCGAGCGCGCCCGCAAGGAACTCGCGGCGACCGGGGAGACCGTACGGACCCGGACCTCCGGCGCCGGCACCGAACTGACCGGCCAGGAGGCCCAGATCGCCCGGCTCGCCCGGGACGGGCACACCAACCAGGAGATAGCCGCCCGGCTGTTCATCAGCCCGCGCACGGTGGAATGGCACCTCGGCAACGTGTTCGCCAAGCTCGGAGTCACCTCCCGCAGACAGCTCCGCTCGGCGCCCTCCCTCCGCGACACGCCCGCCACCTGAGCCGTACGGCGAAATCCAAAGCCGTACGGGCGAAAACCACAGCCGTACGGGCGAAAACCAAGGAGGACGCGCATGAATACGACGGAATCGATGCCTGAACCGGCGGTGGACTTCGGACTCGAGGTCACCGTCGTCCCGGTGGCCGACGTCGACCGGTCCCGGGCGTTCTACGAACGCCTCGGATGGCGCCTGGACGCCGACTACGAGGCCGGCCCGCCGTTCCGGATCGTCCAGCTGACGCCCCCGGGCTCCCCCTGCTCGATCCACATCGGCCGCGGTCTCACCCCCGCGCCGCCGGGCTCCGCGCACAACTACCTGGTGGTGTCCGACCTGGAGAAGGCCCGCGGCGACCTGGCGGGCAGGGGCGTGGAGGTGAGCGAGACCTTCCACTACGTCTACGACTCGGGCGCCCAGGAACGAGTACCGGGCCCCGACCCGGACCGCCGCAGCTACGCCTCCTACGCCGCCTTCGCCGACCCCGATGGGAACAGCTGGCTGCTGCAGGAGGTCACGGTCCGCCAACCCGGCAGATGACATGCGTCGCCGCAGGCGGGTCCCGCGGCGTCGTTCCCGTTCCGCGGCCGGCAGCTTTTACGTTGCCGGCCGCCGCCTGTCAAGCCCCGAATTCCGGGGGCATGACGGAGCTGTTCGCGCCGCGTTTGATGGAGTCATGGGTTCGAGCGAGTCGTTCCCTCGGTTTTTCCGCCCAGTGTTATGTCCACCGTTCAGGTGTTGATCCGAAGGAGATATCTCATGGCTCTCATTTCTCACCCGCGGCGTTTCGCGATGCTGACCGCGACGACCGTTCTTGCCGCGGGTGGGGCGCTCGTTCCCGCGTCCGCCTTCGCCGCCCCGCAGCCGACGCACACCACGACCAGGACCGTCGCCCACGGCGGCCATGGACACCACCACGACCGGGGCGACTGGCACCACGGTCGTCACGGCGACCGTGACAGTCGCGGGGGTGGTACCGGCAACGTCGTGATCGTCATCGGCAACGGGAACACGGTCCCGGTGAACAACGGCACGGTGAACACCCGCTGAGCGGGTGAGCACCACCGGCAACGCCCCGCGCACCGCGGGCGGAGGGCCCACGCCCTGCGCCCGCGGTGCCGCCGCGCCGGGCGAGGCCGCCCCGCGCCAGGTGACGCCGTCCTGAGCCGGGCGACGCCGTCCAGCGAGGGGCGCGCCCGCGGTCTCACCCCGCGGCGACGCGGATGATGGCGCGGCCGGACACCCGCCGTCCCGGGGCGAGGGCGTCGGCCGCCTCGGCCAGCGGCCGGACGGAGCCGACGCGCACCTCGAGCCGCCCCTCCCGCACCCGCCGGGCGAGGTCGGCGAGGCGTACCCGGTCGGGTTCCACGACGAAGAACACGGCCCGCCCGTCGTCGGGGCGCACGGTGGGCGGGTGGGCGATCGTGACGAGGGTGCCACCGGCCCGTACCAGCGCCGCCGAGCGTGCGAGGACGTCGCCGCCGATCACGTCGAACACCACGTCGACCTGCCCGGCGTCCTCCAGCCGGTCGCCCTCCAGGTCGAGGAAGGCGTGCGCGCCGAGGCCGAGGACGGTCTCCCGGTCGGCGGAGCGGCCCGTGCCGACGACGCGGGCCCCGGCCTCGCGCGCGAGCTGGACGGCGATCGAGCCGACGCCGCCCGCGGCGCCGTGGATCAGGACGGACTGGCCGGTCACGAGGCGCCCGTGGTCGAACAGGCCCTGCCAGGCGGTCAGGCCGGAGATCGGCAGCGCGGCCGCCGTCGGGTGGTCGACGTCGGCGGGCAGCGGGGCGAGGTTGCGGGCTTCCACGGCGACGTACTCGGCGAGCGAGCCGTCGCGGGTCCAGTCGGTCAGCCCGAAGACGCGCTGGCCCACGGTGAGACCGGTGGTCCCGTAGCCGAGTTCGGTCACGACGCCCGAGACCTCGTGCCCGGGCACGCTCGGGGTGCGGTCGCGGCCGGCGCGGTCGGTCCAGGTCGCGGGCCAGTCGAGCTCCCCCCGGGTGAAGCCGGCGGCGTGCACCCGCACGATGACGTCGTTCTCGGACGCGTGCGGGTGGGGCAGGTCCTCCAGGGACAGCCCGTTGATCCCGGCCTCGCGGTCCCGGACAGTGATGGCTCGCACGAAAGAGTCCTTTCAGGAAGTGGGTGGACAGGGCGGGAACGGCCCGCATCGGTGGGCGCCGCCCCTCATCGCGGCCAGGGCGCCTGGAGGACCCGCTCGACCATCGACCCGCGGCGGAAGCCGGGCACGAAGTGCTCCAGGACGTCCGCGTTGATGGTCCCGTAGGTGGTGTCCGGGCGGTTCTTGAGCCCCTCGACGAACACCTGGAGGAACTCGTTCTTGAAGTCCCCGCGCGGATGGGCGGCGACGATCTCCGCCACCTGATCGCCCTCCAGGGCGTCCAGTCCCCAGCCGAGGGCGTCGGTGAGGACGCCGTAGTTCGTCGCGGCGATCTCCGGGCCCATGCGGCCGGGGATCCCGGGCGTCGTGTGCAGGGCGACGGCCGTCCAGACCACCTCGGCGGCGCTGTCCGGGAATCCGCGCTCGAGCAGGAACTTCCGGGCGTGGTCGGCGCCGTCGACCTCGAACCGCTGCTCCGCGTCCGAGAACGGCGTCAGCAGCCCCGTGTCGTGGAACATAGCGGAGATGTAGAGGAGCTCGGGGTCGGGCCGCAGGCCCAGGGCGCGGGCGTGCAGCGAGCCGAAGAGGAAGACCCGCACGGAGTGGTCGAAGAGGAGGGGCGGGGTCGTCTCCCGGATGTGGTGCGTGGCCTGCGCCACGGCCGCTGTGCCGGGAATCTCCACCCCGGCGATGGTGTCGGACATCTTCCGCGCCTTCCGATGCGATCTGCTGCGAGTGGACCGTGCGTCCGTTCCCCACCGTGCCGACCACACGGCCCCGGGCGCCGCACCGGTCCGGCCGCGAGTCCCTCGAATCCGGCCACTTCAGGATGGGACCGCGAGCTCCACCGCGCATCGGGAGGCGGTCCCCGCCCACCCGTCGGTCCCACCCGGGCACGGTGCGTGCGGGGCAGGCCCCGTCCCTCTGTGCCGCGGCGGTGCGCCGGCCCGTTGACGGACCGCCACGCCCTCGACGGGGTCTCCGGGTGGAAGGCGGCCCGCGGATGTCCGTATCCGTGGGAGGTACGGCCCGGTGAGCGTGACCGGACCGGCGCCGCCCGGAGAAGACTGGGCGGCACAGCCCGGACAGTGAGCCGGACAGTGGCAGTCCCACGGGACGGAAAGCAGAGGTAGCAGCTCATGACCACAGAAGCGGTCGCACCGGCCGGGGTGCGGGTGCCCGGCACCGCCCTGGCACGCGAGGCGACGGAACTGGTCCGGGACACCACGAGCGAGCTGGTCTACCACCACTCGCGGCGGGTCTTCTTCTTCGGCAGCCTCCAGGGCCGCAACCGGGACCTGAGCTTCGACCCGGAGCTGCTGTACATCGGCGCGATGTTCCACGACCTCGGGCTGAACGAGGAGTTCCGCGGCAGTGGACGGCGCTTCGAGGTGGACGGCGCTTCGAGGTGGACGGCGCGGACGAGGCCCGGCGCTTCCTGCGGCAGCGCGGCGTCCCGGAGGACAGCGTGCGCCGGGTGTGGACGGCGATCGCGCTGCACACCACACCGGGCGTCCCGCAGTTCATGGAGCCGGAGGTGGCGCTGGTGACGGCCGGGGTGGAGTACGACGTGCTCGGCATCGGCTACGAGGACCTGTCGGAGGCGGACCGGCGGGAGATCGTGGCCCTGCACCCGCGCCCCGACTTCAAGCGGCGCATCCTCGCCGCGTTCACCGAAGGGATCCGGCCGAGGCCGCGAAGCACCTTCGGCAACGTCAAGGCCGACGTGCTGGAGCACTACGTGCCGGACTTCGAGCGCGGCGACTTCGTCCGCACCATCCTGGACTCGCCGTGGGCCGAGTAGGCGTGGCGTGAGCCGGCCCTCCGCACGGCGCCGGGGCGCGGCACGTACGGCCGCACGAGCGGACCCCCGCCGGACGAGCGGACCCCGGGGGCGAGCGGGCCCCGGCCGAACGAGCGGACCCCGGCCGACCGCGAACCGTGACGGCCCGCCTCGCCGCAGCGGCGCCGCGGGCCCGCCCAGCACGATCCACGCCCGACGCCCGACGCCCGAAGGAGGCGGCAGTGCACACCGACGCATCCCACCGCGTCGCCGTCCTCGTCTACGACGGGGTGAAACTCCTCGACGTGGCCGGCCCGGCCGAGGTGTTCGCCGAAGCGAACGGTCTCGGTGCGGACTACCGCATCGTCCTGCTGTCGACGACCGGCGCCGACGTCAGGTCCTCGGCCGGCGTACGGATCGCCGTCGACGGCAGCCCCGAGGACGAGCCGGCCCCGGACACGTTCGTGCTGCCGGGCGGGGACGTCTATCCGCGCACTCCCGTCACGCCCGAACTCGCCGGGGCCGCGAAGGACCTGGCGGCCCGCTCCGGCCGGGTCGCCTCCGTCTGCTCCGGGGCGTTCGTCCTCGGCGCCACCGGCCTGCTGGACGGAAAGCGGGCCACCACCCACTGGAAGGTCGCGGACGAACTCGCCGCCCGTTGCCCGACGACCCGGGTCGAGCCGGACGCGATCTACGTACGCGACGGCAGCACGTACACGTCGGCGGGCGTCACCGCCGGCATCGACCTGGCGCTCGCGCTCGTGGAGGAGGATCACGGCAGCGAGGTGAGCCGGGAGGTCGCCCGGGCCCTGGTGGTCTACCTGCAGCGCGCGGGCGGCCAGTCGCAGTTCTCCGCCCCGCTGCGGACCCCGCCGCCGCGCTCGCCCGCACTGCGCAGGGTCGTCGAGCTGGTCCAGGCCGACCCCGCGGGCGACCACTCGCCGAGCGGCCTCGCCAGGCACCTCAACCTCAGCGCCCGCCACCTCACACGGCTGTTCCGTGAGGAGCTGTCCACCACACCGGCCCGGTACGTGGAGTCGATCCGGTTCGACCTGGCGAAGGCCTTCCTCGTCCAGGGACACACCGCGACCCGGGCGGCCGCCCTGGCGGGCTTCCCCAGCTACGAGAGCCTGCGCCGGGTCTTCGCACGGGAGCTGTCCCTCAGCCCCACCGCCTACCAGCGCCGCTTCCGCACGGCTCGCCGGTAGCGCCCGCCCGGTGCGCTCGCCCGGCCGCTCCCGTCCGCCGCCCCGCGGGGCGACGCCGTGCCTGCGGTCCCGCGGGCGACGCCGTGCCTGCGGTCCCGCGGGCGACGCCGTGCCTGCGGTCCCGCGGGCGACGCCGCGCCTGCCGCCCCGCGGCGACGCACGCGCGGGGCCGGACAGGCGCTGGAACCGGGATGGCGGCGCACCGGAGGCGGCGCCGGCCCCGCGGCCACGCCGCCGCCCGCGTCAGTGCCCGTCCACGCAGTGGTTGCGCCGCAGGGCCACGATGGCCATGTCGTCGTGCTGCGCTGCGCCGCGATGGGCGCGCACGTCCTCGCCGATCCTCTCCACCAGCGCCTCGGGGTGTTCGCCGGCCCATGCCGCGGCGCGCTCGACGAGCGGGTAGAAGGCGCCGGCGGCATCGCGGGACTCGGTGAGGCCGTCGGTGTACAGCAGCAGGCTGTCGCCGGGAGCGAAGCGGAACGTCAGGGCGCCGTGGACGGCGGGGGCCAGGGCCGTCAGGCCCAGCGGGGGAGCGGGGTCGGGAACCTCGATCGCCGTCGCGGTGCCGTCCCGCAGCAGTACCGGCGGTGTGTGGCCGAAGCTGATCAAGCGGGCGTAGGGGGCGTCGTCCGGTATCTCCAGCAGGGCCGCGGTCACGAAGCGCTCGTCCGTCCCGCCCTCCCCGCCGGCCGCCGTCTCCGCCGCCAGGCCGTGGCCGAAACTGGCCTCCAGATGGGCGGCCAGCCGGGACAGCGTGGTGGGGCGGTGGGCGGCGAGGCGGAAGGCGCCGAGGACGGTGGCGACGTCCCCGATGGCCGCCAGGCCCTTGCCGCGGGCGTCCCCGATGATCAGCCGGGTGGCCTTGGGCGTACGGGCGATGGCGTAGAGGTCGCCCCCGATGCGCGCCTCCGTGTCGGCGGAGGCGTACGTCGCGGCGACCGACACCGCTCCCGCGTGCCGCGGCAGTTGCGGCATCAGCACGGCCTGGGTGATCTCGGAGACACGGCGGGCCGCGGCGAGCCGGATCCGGTGCTCGTCGCGCAGCCGCACCACGAGCAGGAGCAGCAGCGAGATCAGCACCAGGGACAGCAGCTCGACGAGCACGCTCTCGGTGGTGAGCGCGTTCCGCTCGACGGCGGCGGCGAGAAGACCGGCCACGGCGAGGACCGCGGTGACCGCGGTGCGGCGGAAGTCGGTGAGGACGGCCGCGAAGGCCAGCGGGACGACCAGGAGGTGGGCGAGGTGGATGTCCGGGGGCAGGAAGTGGTCGGCCACCGGAACCGCCGCGATGAGAACCGCCCACAGACAGACCCATCCGTACCCCCGCAACCGTGTCACCGGCCCCCTCGGCATCCGCGGAAAAATAGGAAGGGCCATGATCCTCCTTCACTGCCGGCTGCAACCCTGAACAAGGAGGAGTCACGGAATATTGCTTCTGCAATTCGCAGACGATGTCCCGTGGCCGAGCTGTGACCTTCTGCACGGCCGTTCCCGGGGCACGGGTGCACGGCGAAGCCCTGCGGTCGGCTCGTCTGTGAGGCGATGATGACGTGCCGGGCGGTCGCCCCCCGTGATCGCGGTGACCGGGCGGGGGCCGCCCTCTTCGCGGGCTTGTTCACCACCGGTTCGGCGGATTCCCCCACGGCAACAGCTTAGCGATCACCCAGCCCGGACAGCGAACCGGCCACACCCCGCCGAATGCTGTACTACAGCCCTTGTTCGGACAGTCCTTATTGGGGCAGTTCTTTTTCGGACAATCCCTGTCGAGGCCATTGACTGCGACCACCCCCCTCGTTCAAGATCGCTCCGTAAACTCTCACTGGGGGAGTTGGGGGAGGAATACCGTGAATTTATCCGGTAGATCGATAGTTCCCGGCTTTGTGAGCGTGCTACTCGTAGTATTTAGCGTCGCTACGCCGGCCGCCGCGGATACCACTCGGGCTGCCACCGTTACGGCGAACGGCACTATCGTCGTCGCGGATGGTTCTGAGGTCGGCCATGTCACCCTCCACAAACGTGGTGACGATACGAAGCCGCCCGCAGAGCTGGGTAACCCCTCTGAATGGGGTGCGATGGTGATCAAGGTGGAGGGTTCGGCCTCTACGGCGCAGGCCTGCATCGGTGCCAGTGGCGGAAAATGGTGCTACGGCTACGACCTGACCACGGATGGTAAGTACTGCTACTCGAACTATTACCACTCCACTAAGCTCCACAGGTCCACGGTGAAGATGGCCGGAGGCTCGTATACCGCTGGGGCGCGTGCTGGCGAGACCTCCTACGCCCACATGACGGCGGGCGCTGCCTACACCTGCTCCACGTACTACAGTCTTGCCTAGGTTCTGGAGTCAACCCTTCGGTATTGGTGGGTTGGTGCGCCACTCGGGTCTTGTTCGGTCGCCCGCGCAGGCTCTGAGTGGCGCCACTTCCTACTTTGAGTTCATCACGGAACAGGGAAGAGAAATCGCACACTTTCCGCGCCCTCGCGTTGCGCCGCTCGCAGTGTCCCTCGGGGCAGGTTTGCTACTTGGACTAGCGGGTCCCCTTACAGAAAAATGGGACAATCCCGTTTGCGACACTCTGAATCTTGTTTTTTCCGATGGATGGCCGTGGGCCTGTTATGCATTCTTGGTGGGCTATTTCGGCCGATCCAAAATTGAGTCAGCGTTGCTGTCGTCTTTGGGGTTGGGTATCGGTGTGATCACGTACTATCTATTCAAGTATCTGAGCCCCACCATCCCGGCCGGACTGGAATCTGGCGTCACTAGCGAGGGGATTTCCTCTGGGATGCTTGTGTGGGGAATAGCAGCTTTCGTTCTTGGGGCACCCGTCGGACTCTTGGGCAACCTGGCGCGAATTCCAACTGTTGGCGGTCTTCCATTCCGACTGGTTGTTCCGCTCGTAGCATTTTTTGAGACCTCCGTGCGGCTGACTACAGAGGCGGATGGGCAACGCGCGGTCGTTGGAATTACGTGGAATGTGATTCGGTTCATCGCGGGCGTCGTCGCTTTGGCGCTAGTAAGTCACACCATTCGGAGATGGTGGCACTCTCGGCGTACTCGTTCCTCGGAGTCGGATGGGCGCCGCACCAGGGGAGACATGCCGGCGGGGCCCGGAAGCAGATGAACACGGCACCTGCGGATCATGGAGTGCTCCACGCTGCAAGATCCACGAAGGTGCCGTGTGCGTTCCTCCATCATCCCCTGCCGTCGTTCCTGTCTCTCCGACGCCCGCCTGGTGGCCCTCGGCTTGAATGCCGCGAGGCCACGTCCGCGGCCTGGTTGCCGAGTCCGAGTCGGTCACAGATCCCGGAGCCCCCGGGAGTCCGGGCCGGTGCCTCCGGTGATGGGACGGGACTGTCGCGGACCGGCGATCACCGCTCTACGCTGGTGCCGGTCCGCATGCGCGTGCATGCGTGGAGGGTGGGGTCATGGACGTGCCGAACGTGGTGGGGGACTGGCAGGAGTACCAGTCGGAGGAGTTCGCGGGCCTGCGCGTGCGCGTCCACGGCCTGAAGAAGGACAAGCCGCGGCGCGGCCGTGACGAGGAGGCCAAGGGGCTGACGTACGTCAGCTTCCAGGTCACGTTCGAGAACCGGGGATCCGAGTACCTCGGGATCGACCTGCACCGGCATCCCGATCACTACGACGTCCGGGTCGGGCGCAACGGCCACGCGGCGTTCGTCGACCGCCACGGCTCGGACCTGATCGAGGACTTCAACCTCTACCCCCAGCGGCGCGTGACGGCGACGGTCTACATCGCGGCGCCCGCCGCGAGGCTCCAGCAACTCGACATCCAGATCAGCCCGAACATCGACGACCAGCCGGCCTTCGGGTACGTCTGGGTGGGCGGGCTCGGGGTGCACGAGGGTTCCACCCGGCTCGGATCCCGTCCGTCGACCGCGAAGCCGAGCGTCGCCAACGAGGTCGAACGGTTCCTGAAGGAAGCCGCGTCCGACGACACCTGACCGGACACCCGGGCGCGCCCCTGGACGCCTCACCGCCGCCGTTCGCCACGAATGGCGGACGGCCATGGGCAGTTCTAGCATCGAACAGATACCGCCGCGGTGGACGAAGTGCCCCCCTTTTCACGGTTTCACGGGTTTCACGGGTTTCACGGGCCCGGGCAGTATCCACGGAATCGAGGCGCCATGAAGCATGCCGAGACCACGACGCGCCCCGGCGAAGCGACACCGGAGATCCCGGACGTGGAAGTCACCCTCCATGTCAATGGCGACGCGTACCGTATGCGGTTCGACGCGCGGGTGACCCTCCTGGACGCCCTGCGTGACCATCTGGGACTCACCGGAGCGAAGAAGGGCTGCGACCAGGGGGCGTGCGGTGCCTGCACCGTGCTGGTGGACGGAAAGCGCATCGTGTCCTGTCTCGCCCTGGCCGCCCAGTACGACGGTCGCGAGATCACCACGGTCGAGGGACTGGCCGGCGACGGCGAGCCCCACCCGATGCAGAAGGCGTTCGCACGTCACGACGCGTTCCAGTGCGGTTACTGCACGCCCGGGCAGATCATGTCCGCGGTGTCCCTGGAGGCCGAGGGCCGGGCGGGGTCCGAGGAGGACATCCGTGAGTTCATGAGCGGGAACATCTGCCGCTGCGGCGCCTACCCCAATATGCGCGCGGCGATCCGCGACGTCGTATCGGAGGGGAAGGATGCGTCCCTTTGAATACGTCCGCCCCGCCGAGGTCGGACAAGCGGTGGCCGCCGTGTCCGCGGACCCCCGGACGTCCTTCCTGGCGGGCGGAACGACCCAGCTGGACCTGATGAAGGACGGCGTCCTGGATCCGGAACGGCTGGTCGACATCACGCGGCTGCCACTGAAGGGCGTCATGCACACCGGGTCGTCGGTGCATGTGGGTGCGCTGACGACGATGGAGGAACTCGCCGCGGATCCGGTGCTGCGCGAACGGCTTCCCTTCGTCCGGGAAGCGCTCCTGCTCGGAGCGTCCACGCAGTTGCGGAACATGGCCACCATCGGCGGCAACCTGCTGCAGCGGGCACGCTGCCGGTACTTCCGGGACCCGGCCGTCGCGGCGTGCAACAAGCGCCATCCCGGCTCCGGTTGCGCGGCGATCGCGGGCATCCAGCGTATGCACGCGATCCTGGGAACGAGCGATCAGTGCATCGCGCTGCACGCCTCGGACGTCGCCGTCCCGTTCGCCGCGCTGGACGTCACCGTGCACATCCAGGGACTGGACGGGCCGAGGTCCGTCCCGCTGACGCGGTTCTACCTTCCGCCGGGCACCACACCGCACATCGAGAACGTGCTGAACCACGGTGAGCTGATCACCGAAGTGGAGATTCCCCTGCTCCCCGAGGGAACCAGGTCGCACTATCTGAAGGTGCGGGACCGCGCGTCCTACGAATTCGCCCTCGCCTCCGCCGCCGTGGCCCTGGACACGCGAGACGGCACCGTCCAGGACATCCGGATCGCACTGGGCGGTGTGGGCACGATTCCCTGGCGGGCCTGGAGCGCCGAGGACATGCTGCGGGGAGCCACGGTGACCGGTGAGAACTTCCGGGCGGCCGCTGAGGAGGCTCTGCGGGAGGCCCGGACGCTGCCCGGTACCGCGTTCAAGGTGGACCTGGCCAAACGCACCCTTGTCCGCTCGCTCGAGACCGTCGCGGGAGCCCCCTCATGACCACTGTCGAGACGTCCGGCCGCACGGTCGTCGGCGCGGGCATGGACCGGGTCGACGCCCCGCTGAAGGTCACCGGCGCGGCGCACTACCCCAACGACCACACCTACCCGGGCATGGTGCACGCCGCCCTGGTGGGCAGCACGATCGCGGCCGGGCGCATCCGCGGCGTCGACACGTCCGCGGCGCAGCGGGCGCCGGGCGTCCTCACGGTGATCACGCACAGGACCGCCCCGCGTCTGGAGCGCGGACCGGTGACGCTGCTCGGCCCGACGCCGCCGGTGCCGCTGCAGGACGACCGGATCCTGCACTGGGGACAGCACGTCGCGATGGTCGTGGCCGAGAGCCCGGAGCAGGCCCGGCACGCCGCGTCCCTCGTCGGCGTGGAGTACGAGCCCGCCGAGGCGCTGCTGGACATCGAGGATCCCCGCGCCGAGACCGTCGATAACCCGTGGGACCTGGACACCGAGCGGGGGAACGTGGCGGCCGCCCTGGACCGGGCCGATGTGGTGATCGACGAGCGCTACACCACAGCGGACAACACCAACAATCCGCTGGGCCTGTTCACCACCGTCGCCTCGTGGCACGGCGACTCGGTCACGATCCACGACTCCACTCAATGGCCGCACAACGTGCGGTCCTCGATCGCCCGCATCTTCCGGGTCCCCGAGAGCGGCGTGCGGGTGCTCGCGCCCTTCGTCGGCGGCGGCTTCGGAGCCGGACTGCGGCTGTGGCCGCACACGATCCTCGCGGTCATGGCCGCCCGCGAGGTCCAGCGCCCCGTCAAACTGGTGCTGACCCGGCCGCAGATGTTCACCTCGGTCGGGCACCGCCCCAACAGCGTCCAGCACATCAGGATCGGCGTGACCTCCGCGGGCGACCTCGTCGCCGTCGAGCACCACGCGCTGTCCTCCGTGGCCATGGAGGACGACGACTTCGAGCCGGTGACGCTGTGTTCGGCGGTGTCGTACGCGTGCCCCAACGTCCTGACCCGAGACCGGCAGGCGCGGCTCAACATCCCGTGCCCGGGCTCCATGCGTGCCCCGGCCGAGAGCCAGGGCGACTTCGTCCTGGAGTCCGCCCTCGACGAGGCGGCTTTCGCCATCGGCGTGGATCCGCTGGAGTTCCGGCTGCGCAACTACGCCGAGGTGCATCCGCTGCTCGGCCTGCCCTGGTCGAGCAAGGCCCTCCGTGAGTGCTGCACCCTGGGCGCGGAACGGTTCGGATGGTCGCGCCGGACGCCGGGGACCGGCTCCATGCGCGAGGACGGCCTGCTGGTCGGCTACGGCATGGCCTGCGTGTCCTACCCGTTCTTCCAGAACCCCTGCCAGGCGCGGGCGTCCCTGCGCCGTGACGGCTCGGCCGATGTGCGCAGCGCCGCCACCGACATCGGCACGGGAACCTACACGGTCGTGACCCAGCTCGCCGCCGAACTGCTCGGTCTGGAGCCCGGCAGGGTCCGGGTCGGCCTCGGCGACTCCGACATGCCCTACGCCCCCCAGGCCGGCGGTTCCGGTCTGACCGGGGCCCTGGCCAACGCGGTGCACGCCGCCTGCGGCAATCTCGTCAAGGAACTCCTCGACGTCGTCCGCGACGACGAGGCCTCCCCGCTGCGTGGCGCCGCGCCGGAGGACGTCGCCGTCGGCGCGGGCGGACTGCACCGTGTCGACGACCCGGACCGGGCGGAGGCGTACACGGACATCCTCGCCCGGCACGGACTGGAGGAGCTCGGCGCCGACGGCCGCAGCACTCCTCCCGAGCCCGAGCGGATCGGCATGGCCCCTGCCGGCGCCTTCGGGGCCAAGTTCGTCGAGGTCCGCGTCGATCCGGGGATCGGTCTGCTGCGGGTCACGCGCGTGGTCTCCGCCATCGACGCCGGACGCGTCCTCAACGAGAAGACGGCCTCCAGCCAGATCGCCGGCGGCACCGTGGGCGGCATCGGGCAGGCCATGTTCGAGGCCACGGAGACGGACCCGGTCACAGGACGCATCGCCAACGCCACCTTCGGCGACTACCTCGTGCCCGTCAACGCGGACATCCCGGACATGGAAGTCGTCTTCTGCGGCGGGCCGGACCGTGCCACCGAGGCCGGCACCAAGGGGGTCGGAGAGATCGGTCTGGCCGGGATGGCGGCGGCCATCGGCAACGCGATCCATCACGCCACGGGCCGCCGGCTCCGCTCGCTCCCCTTCACCATCGACCAACTGCTGTGAAGCACGGGCCCCCTGGGGCCGCTTCGGCGCCCAGGTCGTCGCGACGGCCGGCACGATCAAGCAGATGCACCACAACGTGGCGATCCGCCCCGGCTTCTGGGACAAGTTCTTCCCCGGCCTGATCCCGGACACCCCGGTGACGGCCGTCACCGTGCCCGGCGACCGGTTCACGCTCGAAGGCCATGACCTGGTGATGGTCGAGGCCGGCCACAGCGACACCGACGACACGAGTGTCCTGCACGTCCCCGACCTCGGCCTCGTGGTCGCGGGCGATGTCATCTACAACGGCGTGCACCAGTACCTGGTGGAAGCCGGCGACGGCGGCCTGGACGCGTGGCGCCGCGCCATCGCCGTCGTCGAGGACCTCGCGCCCCGCCGGATCGTCGCCGGGCACAAGAACAAGGAACTCGACGACGACGCCGGCCGCACCCTCGCCGAGACCCGCCAGTACCTCGATGCCGCCGAGGAGTTGCTCCCCCGGCACGACGACGCGCTCGGCTTCTTCAACGCCATGCTGGAGCGGTTCCCCGAGCGCCTGAACCCGGGCGCTCTGTGGGGCGGAGCAGTCGCGCTCTACTCGTGACGTCCCGCGACCTGACGTCCCGAGCCCTGGCCTCTCGCGCCCCGACCTCTCGCGCCCGGGCCGCCGTACCGCCGTACGGCCGAGCCACCGGGCCGGCGCGCCCCCGAGCCGGCCGGCCGTGCGCGGCGGGAGGCTCCACGCGGACCCGGACCCGGACCCGGACCCGTGCCCGGACCCGTGCCCGGGCGGCGCACACGGGCCACCTCGCGTTCCCCCGCCCTTGCTCCGCACCCGTGCGATCACTGGAAGGCCGCGTGGATCTCCTGCTCGGTCGCCTCGTGCGACACGAGCAGGAGCTCGTCGCCGGGCAGCAGCAGCACCTCGGGACCCGGGACCGTCGGCCGGCCGTCGCGGACCACGGTGGCGACCACGGTGCCCGCGGGCAGCTCGATCTCGCCCAGTGTGTGTCCCGCCGCCCGGGACTGCGCGGTGATCGCGGTCTCGATGACCTCGACGCCCGCCTTGCTCAGCCGCAGCAGCGCCACCGTGTCCGTGGCCCCGGTGGCCTCCTCGATGAGGGAGATCAGAGGGGTGGCCGCGGGCACCGCCAGGTCCACGCCCCACCGCTGGTCGAAGAGCCAGGCGTTGTCCTCGTCGTTGACGCGCGCGGCCACCCGCCCCACCCCGAACCGCCGCTTGGCGAGCAGGCTGATGACGAGGTTGTCCTCGTCGCGGCCGGTGGTGGCGACGACCAGGTCGCAGGCGAGGGCTCCCGCCTGCTCCAGGAGTTCCGGGTCACAGGCGTCTCCGGCCACGACGCGGACAAGGGGCAGGCTGCCGAGCTCGGCCACCCGGTCCTCGTCGGACTCGACGAGGGTGACCTCGTTGCGGGCGGCGGCCAGCACCTGGGCGATCTGGGTGCCGAGCCGGCCCGCCCCGGCGATCAGGACCTTCACGTTCCCAGCTCCTTGGCGAGAAAGCCGCTCAGCCGGCCCAGCGCCTTGGCGGCGACGCTGAAGGTGACCAGGTCACCGGGCTCGGCCAGGACACCGTGCGCGGGGAGCAGCGAGTGCCCGGCACGGGTGATCTCCACGACGCGGATCTCGCCGTCCACGTCGAACTCGGTGACCTGCCGCCCGGTGAGCCAGGGCGGCAGGTCGGAGCGGACCAGCAGCGTCTCGCCGTTGCCGAAGGCGAGGTCCGGGGTGAGGTGGCGGTGCAGCAGCATCCGGTGGATGCGGTGGACGGCCCAGCGGACGCTGGAGATCGTCGGAATGCCCAGTTCCCGGTAGACGTCGGCGCGGCGTGGGTCGTGGATGTGGGCGAGGACGATCGGGACCCGGTACGTCTCCTTGGCGGTGCGGGCGCTGACGATGTTGCTGCTGTCCCCGGAGGTGACCGCCACGAAGGCGTCCGCGTGGGCGATTCCGGCCGCTTCCAGTACCGGGCGGCTGAAGCCGTTGCCCACGTGGAAGGCGCCGGGGAATCCCGGTGACAGCTTCCTGCGCGCCTGCGGCCGGCGGTCGACGATCCGTACGTCGTGCCCCTCGGCGACGAGTTCCGAGGCCAGGAGGGCACCGACCCGGCCGCAACCCGCGATGATCACTCTCATCGCCTTCCTCCCCTCGGGGACGTCCCGCGATGCCGCAACGCCCACTTCCTGAGTTCCTCGGCGGCCAGCAGCAGCGCCCCGAACGCGACCAGGACCGCCCAGTCGCCCGGAGTCAGCGGCGCGGTGCGGAAGACCGCCTGCAGTGGCGGCGCGTAACTGATGGCGGCCATCAGCCCGATGCTGACGCAGCCCGCCGCCAGCAGCCACGGGTTGCTCAGCAGACCGGCACGGAAGACGCTCTCCCGGTCGGTGCGTACGGCCAGGGCGTTGAAGAACTGACTGACGACGATGCCGGCCTGGACCATGGTGATCGCCTCCCGGTAGACGGGATCGTCCCTGGTGAAGTCCGCGTAGGGGATGCCGGAGGCGTGGATGTGCCAGAAGAAGACGGCGCACACGCCGAGGGCCTGGATACCGCCGAGGAAGAGGATGCGGCCCATGACGGCCGTCGAGAAGAGCCGCTCCCGGCGGGGCCTGGGCGGACTGTTCATGACGTCGGGCTCCATCGGTTCCGCACCGAGCGCCAGGGCGGGCAGCACGTCGGAGCCGAGGTCGATGGCGAGGATCTGCACGGCTGTGATCGGCACCAGGGGGAAGCCGGCGAAGGTGGCCGCGAGGACGGGGACGAGTTCGGCGATGTTGTGGCTGAAGAGGTAGATCAGGAACTTGCGGATGTTGCGGTAGACCGAGCGGCCCAGTCCGACCGCGGTGGTGATGGAGGCGAAGGAGTCGTCGAGCAGGACCATCACGGCGGCCTCGCGGGCGACGTCGGTACCGGAGGCGCCCATGGCGACGCCGATGTCGGCGTGCTTGAGCGCCGGGGCGTCATTGGCTCCGTCACCGGTGACGGCGACGACCTCGCCGCGCCGCTGCAACGCGGTGACCACCCGCATCTTGTGCTCCGGGCTGACCCGGCACAGCAGCAGTTCGCCGGAGCCCGCCAGCAGGGCGTCCAGGCCGCGGTCGTCCAGCGCGTCCAGCCGGTCGCCGGTCGTCACGGCCGGGTCCGGACGGCGCACGATGCCGACGCGGCGGGCGACGGCCTCCGCGGTCAGGGGATGATCGCCGGTGACCATGATGATGCGGATGCCGGCCCGCCGGCAGGCGTCCACGGCGTCCCGCACCTCGGGCCGGGGCGGGTCGTACATGCCGGCGAGTCCCAGCAGCGTCAGCCCTGACTCGGCCTCCCGCTGCGGCGGGCGGGGACCGTCCACCTGCCGCCGGGCGACCGCCAGCACCCGCAGGCCCTGCTCCGCCATGCGGTCCGCGGCCGCCGCCGCTTCGCCGCGGGCCGCGTCGGACAGCGGTGCCGGCGTGCCGGCGTGGTCGACGGCGTCGCAGCGGGCGAGCAGTTCGAGCGGTGCGCCCTTGACGTAGGCGACGAATCCGCCGTCGCCACGGCGGTGGACGGTGCTCATGAGCTTGCGGGCGGAGTCGAAGGGGTACTCCGCCACCCTGGGCGTGGCGGCCTCCTCCCGTGCCGGATCCAGGCCGGCCTTCCGGGCGGCCACCAGCAGGGCCCCCTCGGTGGTGTCCCCGAGCACCCGCCACTCCTCGCGGCCGGTGGGCGGCACGAGCCGGGCGTTGTTGCACAGGGCGGCCGCCCTGAGCAGCTCCCGGACGGGCCCGGGATCGGCGACCGTGCCGGCCGGCGCGTACCCCACTCCCGAGACGTCGTGCGTGACGCCGTCCGCCCACAGTCGCACGACGGTCATCTCGGCCTGGGTGAGCGTGCCGGTCTTGTCGGTGCAGATGACGCTGGTCGAGCCCAGTGCCTCCACCGCCAGAAGCTGCTTGACCAGCGCTCTGCGGCGGGCCATGCGGCGCACGCCGATCGCCAGCGAGACGGAGAGCGTGGCCGGCAGCCCTTCCGGCACCAGGGCGACCATCACACCGAGCGAGAAGACGAACGTGTCGACGAACGGCTGTCCGCTGGGCACGCGCACCGCGAACAGGACGGCGCCGGTCGCGAGGGCGACGCCCGCGACCCTGCGGGCCATGAGTGCGACCTGCCGTTGCAGGGGCGTCTTCTGCCGCGGCGCGTGCGCGGCGAGCCGGAAGATCCGCCCGAACTCGGTGGCCGTGCCCGTGGCGAACACCACGGCCTTGCCGGTGCCCGCGACCAGGTCGGTGCCCATGAACAGGCAGTTGCGGGCCTGCAGCGGCGGCCCGGGCGGTACGGGTTCGGCGACGCGGGCGACCGGTTCGCTCTCGCCGGTGAGGGCGGCGTTGTTGACGGCGGCCTCATGCGCCTCGATCAGGCGGCAGTCGGCGGGTACGGCGTCCCCGGCCTCGAGGATCACCACGTCGCCCGGCACCAGATCCCGCGCGGACAGCTCGCACCGCTCCCCATCGCGCAGCACGCGGCAGGTGTGCGGCACCATCGCCTGCAGGGACTCGGCCGTGCGTTCGGCGGAGTACTCCTGCGCGAAACCGATGCCCGCGTTGAGCAGTACGACGCCGAGGATGGCCAGGGCCAGTTGGAGGGTAGCGGGATCGCGCGGCCGCTCCAGCCCGTACGCGAGGAAGGTGATCGCCGAGGAGACGAGCAGGACGACGGCGAAGAGGTCGGTGAACTGTTCCACGAGCCGGTGCCACACATGGCCGTGGCCCCCGCCGGGCAGCGCGTTGGCGCCGAAGCGCTCCCGCCGGGCGGCCGCCTCGGCGTGGGTGAGACCGCGCGGGCTGCTGCCCAGGGCGGCGAGGGCGTCCGGCACCGGCAGAGTGGGCACGGACGAGGCGGTGGCCTCCGGCCGCTCCGGGACCGGCGGCGCCGCCGTGCCGTCCGTCGCCGGTCCGCCCGCGCTGAGGGCGGACATCCCCCGCCGGGCCGGTTCAGGCGTCATCCGGGGCTCCGGGCGGTGAAGACGGGCGGGGCGCCTGCCGCAGGATGCCCGTGGCGACCGGTCCCAGCAGGTCGGCGAGGTGCCGGAAGACGTCCAGGAACAGGCCGTCGATCGTCAGCACCCCCACCGGCCGGCCCGCGTCCGGCACGGGAAGCCGGCGGACCCCTGTGCGGCGGAACGCCCGGTACGCCACCTCCAGGTCGTCGCCGGCTCCGGCCGTGACCGTATGCGGCGACATGACCGCGTGGACCGGGGCCCGCGTGCACGGACCGCCGCCCGGGCCGCGCACGGCGAGGTCGCGGTCGGTGACGATGCCCCGCGGCCTCCCGTCCGCGACGGCGAGGACCGAGCCGGGCGCGTGCCCGGCCATCCGCCCGGCCACCACGGCCGGCGGGACGTCCGGTGCGGCACACACCGCGGGAGCGGTCATCACCTCGCGGACCTTCACCTGTCTCTCCCCGCTGTCCCGGGTGTCACCCGCGTGCCGGTACGGCTATGACGGGGCAGCCGGCGTGGCGCAGCACGCCCTGGCTGACCGAGCCCAGCAGCATCCCGGCGAAGCCGCCACCGCCCCGGGTTCCCACCACCAGGCCCAGCGCATGCGCCGAGGCGGCGGTGAGGACGTCCACGGGGTGTCCGGTGACCACTTCCTGACGCAGGTCGACCTCGGGGAAGCGGGCCCGGTGGCCCGCCACGGTCTCGGACAGCACAAGCCGGCACTCCTGCTCGGACGGGCTCCCGTCGAAGATCCGCGACGCTCCGGGCTCCCGGACGAGCAGGGCCCGCAGCACGGCGCCGCGCAGGGCCGCCTCCTCGAACGCCACGTCGACCGCGGCGGCGCAGTGCTCGCTGCCGTCGACGCCGACGACGAAGTACGCCGGGTCCTGCGTGATGTGCTCCGGTGCGGGGACGACCACCACGGGACAGTGCGCGTGGGCCATGAGCGGCAGCGCCACCGCGTGCGAGCCGAACACCTCCTGCCCGCGGCGCAGGTGCCGTGACCCCAGCACGACGGCGGCGGCGTCGCGACTGTGCTCGCGCAGCACCCACACCGGGTCGCCCTCCGAGAGCAGGACGTCCACCTCGAGCCGCGGCTGCCGGTCCGTGACGAAGGCAGCCGCCTCCTCCAGTACCTTCCGCCCGGCCTTGTGCAGCGCCTCGTTCCACCCCTCCCACGACGGCGGCACCTCCCGCCCGCGGTAGCCGCCGGTGGGCGTGCCCTCGGCATGCACCAGACGCAGCGGCACGTGCCGGCGGGCAGCCTCGTCGGCGGCCCAGGCAGGCGCCATCCGGCGGCCGGGATCGGGGTCGACGCCCGCCACGATCGGCCGGCGGTCAGGGTGCCGGGTCATGGACGCCTCCCGTGGCCGGTTGCCGGACGTACGCGTCGCGGCCCGGGACGCACGGGGTCACCCGCCCGTCGCCGGCCCGGCGTGCCTCGTCGGCCCGGGGTGCCTCGTCGTGCGGGATGCCGTCCGGGTGCCGCGGGCCCACGATCGCGCCGTTCCGTGCGGCGACTTCGGCCGCGGTCGCCCGTACGGCGATCTCGTCGCCGACGCGGGCGCGCGGGGAGGCGTCCGTCGCCCCCGGGCGGGTGACCGGACCGGGCCGGTCGTTCCTCTTCGGTGGTGCGGGAGCGTACACCGTCCTCGCCTCCTCCTCCCTGGGTGGCTCGGGGCCCTGCCGCCCTTCCCATGGAAGGCCCCGGCACGGCCGGCGTGCCAGGGCCGTTGGTCCCCACGACGGCCCTCCCGGTCCCGCGCGGGGCCGGTCAGTGGGTGTCCGCCGGAAGCGGCGGCGAACCGGGGACCGCCGTGTCCGGGGGTGTGCCGCGCCCCTGCCGGGCCGGCCGGTCCCGGATGCCGGCGCGCACCGAGTCGGTGAGCCGGGAAAGGGCCTCGGACCACACCGGCACGACCGGCTCGGGGTCCTCGATCCGCAGTGCCGGGTCCGGCAGGGCGGCGAGGTTCTCGCGCAGTCGCTCGCGGGCGTGCCTGCTCACGGCCACCTGAGCCCTGCCCTTCTCAGCGAGAGGGGCCCGCCGGCGAGAAAGGCCCGCCGGCGCCGCGTGACGATCTACGACCACGCGGCGCCGGACGGCCGGCCGAGCGGGTGATCCCCCGGGTCAGCCTCCGGAGGGACGCGGGGCGCGCAGGTGCGCCCGTTCCTTCAGCTCCTCTTCGTCGACCAGCCTGAGCATCGGCTGGCCCGGCGCGCACAGCATGGTCACCACGAACCTGGTCGGCGCGTCCGACAGGGCGTTGCCGTCCTGGTAGTGGATCACGTCACCGCCCGGCTCCCAGAACGTCCCGCCGGCCTCGACCACACGCTCCGGCTGACCTTCGAGCTCGAACCGCAGCGCCCCCTCCATCACGTAGCCGAACGCCGGACCCGAGTGGCGGTGCGGAGGCAGCCCGGGGTGGCCGGGAGGCCAGTCGACGAGGATGGTCATGGCCGAGCCGCCCTCGGGAAAGAACGGCGGGGTGACGTCCTGCAGCAACTTGACTTCGGGCGGCAGGGAGACCTCGGGGGCGCTCCCGTTCTCAGGGGTCTCGGCTGACATGAACCACACCTCCGTGTGCCTGCCGGGAGCGGACGGTCCGGCGTCGGCGACCGCGTTCCGGACCGGGGTACCGGCCCACTCACCGGCGGTGGCCGAGCCCGCCTCACCGCCGGTTGCCCGAGCCCGCCGGTCGCCCGCCGGTCGCCGGCTGGGACACCCGTTCTCCGCCTCGCTCGGGACGGCCTCGACACCACCCTGCCCCCCGTCGGCGGCCGCCACAATCCGGGAGCACCGGCACCGGACGGCCGTCCTGCGATCGGAGAGCGACCGGGAGGAGGGAGGAGACGTCCGGCGACGGCGACCGCGTGGAACGGTGGACGCGTCGAACCGGCCTGCCGAGCGACCCTGCTCCGCGCCCCGGCCGGGGTAGGGTGCAGACGTGCGTTGATCTCCCCGGCGGCGGCCCCGTGCCGCCGCGGACGGTACCGGGCGTCTCCGGAGGAAGGGGCCGCCCCGGCAGCCCTGCCCGTCACCACTCGCGGAGATCCGTTCCCTTCCATGACTGCCCAACAGCCCGTCACCTACGACGCGTTCGTCGAACTCGCCACCGCCGACCCGGCCGTCGTAGGCCTCGTCCTCAAGGGTTCCCGAGCCCACGACGGCATGGCCACCCCGCACTCCGACCACGATCTGTACGTGGTCCTCGCCGACGGCGCCACGACCGGCCTCACCCGGTTCGCGGGCCTGCGCACCGCCGAACTGGACCTCGTCGTCGTCTCCCTCACCGAGTTCCGGGCAGCCGGCATGCCCGGCTTTGAACGCTATGCCCTCGCCCGCGCCCGGATCGTGCTCGACCGGCTCGACGGCGGCATCGCCCGGATCCTCGCCGACAAGGCACGCCTGGGTGCCGATGAGGCGTTCCAGGACGCCGGCGGCCGGCTCGACGCCTACGCCAACTCGCTCTACCGCTCCCTCAAGAACCACCGGGACGGCCAGGCCCTCGCCGCTCGCCTGGACGCCGCCGACAGCGTCCGGTTCCTGCTCGAGCTGCTCTTCGCCCTCGACCGCCGCCCCCGCCCCTACAACAAGTACCTGGAGTGGGAACTCGCCCGGCATCCGCTGCCGGGCTGGGACACCGGCACGCTGCTCCGTGCCGTGGACCGCGTCTCGGCCACCGGCGACCCGTCCCTGCAGCGGCAGTTGTTCGCCCTCGTCGAGGCGGCGGCCCGCAAGGCCGGACACGGTGACGTACTGGACGCGTGGGGCGAGGACCTGCACCTCATGAGACCGCAAGGGGGGACGAAGAGGGCTCGCCCCCCGAGGAGGGCGTCGGGCCTCGGCTGAGCAGAGTGCCGGAATTTCCCCGGTGCCGGCCCCTGCCGAACCGTCCGCCGGCGGCCTCGGCGGCGGACGCCTCGGCACCCCTGTCACAGACCTCAGCGGCGCCTGGTCCATCGCTTGAAGGGTGCACAACGGGCCGGAACCGTTTCCGCCGCCGGCGCCCCCGACCCCGCACGAACGCCTGCCGAGGAGCTTTTTCCGATGACGACGATGGCCGATACGACCGTCGGTGACCGCGTGAACCCCCGCGAGTCCTGGGAGGTGGCAGCCGCACTGGTCGACGACCGGGGGACGGTCGTCGCCTGGACGCCCGACGCCCAGCGCCTCACGGGTCACCTCCCCGGCGACGTGGTGGGCAGGCCGGCCGCACTCGTCCTGCCGTGCGCCGAACAGTGCCGTGCCCGCGGCGGGTGGTCGGGCAGGACCGCGGTGCGCCACCGCGACGGCCACACGCTCGAACTCGCCCACCGGGTGTCGAGGCTGTCGGGGCGCGACGGGTCGTCCGGCTGGCTCGTGTCCCTCGCCGACTCCGGTGCGGGCCCCTCCGAAGCGGCGGACGGACCGACACACGAGTCGCTGCTGGTCCGGGCGCCGGTCGGCATCGTCCTGCGGGACGAGCGGATGCTGTGCACCTGGGTCAACGACACGATGGAGAGGCACGACGGCATCGGCCCCGAACGACGGCTCGGGCACCGCCTCAGCGACGCGTGGCCGGACACCGAGGCGGAGGGGCTCGAGACGCTGATGCGGCAGGTGCTGCGGGACGGCACCACCCGGGTGCACGAGTTCCGCAGGTGGCTGCCCGCCGGCCCGCGCCGTGAGCACACCTTCGCCGGCTCGTTCTTCGCCCTACAGGGCGCCGACGGGCAGGCGCTGGGCGTCTGCGCCATCAGCGTCGACGTCACCGAGACCCGACGGGCGCAGGAGCGCTTCACCATCCTCCGCGGGGCGTCCGCACGCCTGGCCGGCAGCCCTGATGTGATGCACACCAGTCAGGAACTCGCCGACCTGGCCGTCGCGCTGTTCGCCGACTACGCCGTCGTCGACCTGGAGCAGTCGGTGCCGTTCGGCAAGGGGCCTCCGGTCCACATCGGCACCTCGGGCGAGCACCCGCCCACGTTCCGGCGTTCCGGTCTGGCCTCGGTCCACCACGGAGTCCCCGAGTCGCCCTGGAGACGGGGTCAGGCGGTCCATCTGCCGCCCGGCTCGCCCTTCAGCGACGTACTGCGCAGGGGAAGGCCCCATCTGGAGCCGATCCTGGACACCGCGCCGGGCACCTGGATCGACAAGGACCCGGCGCGAGCGTCGAAGGTTCGTGAGAACGGTGCGCACTCCTTGATGGCGGTGCCCATCCGCGTGCGGCGCACCCTGCTGGGCGTCGCCTGGTTCCTGCGCACCGACAACCCGGTGCCGTTCCAGGAGATCGATCTGCTGCTCGCCGAGGAACTGGTCCGCCGCGCCGCGCAGTCGCTGGACGAGGCTCGCCAGCACGCCCGGGAACACACCGCCGCGCTCGCACTGCAGCGCACTCTGCTCCCGCACCGCCTCAGAGGCGGCATGGCGGTCGACGCCGCCGCGAGGTACCTGCCCGCGGACGTGGACAGCGGTGTGGGCGGCGACTGGTTCGACGTCATCCCGCTGTCCGGTGCCCGCGTGGCCCTCGTCGTCGGCGATGTGGTCGGGCACGGACTCCGGGCCGCCGCCACCATGGGCAGGCTGCGCACCGCGGTCCACACCCTCGCCCACATGGAACTGCCCCCCGACGAACTGCTGACCCACCTCGACGACACGGTCCAGCGGCTGGCCGAGGAGGACCCCGACACCGCGGACCAGGCGCCCGGGGTGGTGGGCGCCACCTGTCTGTACGCCGTCTACGACCCGGTCACCGGGGTCTGCACCATGGCCGCGGCCGGGCATCCGCCGCCGGCGGTCCTCGACCCGCGGGGCCGGGTCACCTTCCCGGACCTGCCCGCCGGCGCGCCGCTCGGCATCGGGCTGGCGGCTTCCTTCGAGGCGGTGGAACTGGAACTGGACGAGGGCACTCTCCTCGCCCTCTACACCGACGGGCTGGTCGAGTCACGTGACGACGACATCGACGTGGGAATGCGCCGCCTGGCCTCCGTCCTGGCCCAGCCGGCCGGCTCGCTGGAGGACCTGTGTGCCCGCGCGACCGACGTCGTGCCCGGGCAGGTGCCGCCCGACGACGTCACCCTGCTGCTGGTCCGCACCCACTCCCTCGATCCGGCGCGGGTCGCCTCCTGGACCCTGCCGGGTGACTGCACGGCGGTCCGCGCGGCCCGGCGCCTGGTGACCCGGCAGCTCACCGGCTGGGGCCTGCGCGACCTCGAGGACTCCACCACGCTGATCGTCAGTGAGCTGGTCACCAACGCCGTCCGCCACGCCGCCGGCCCGATCGTCCTGCGCCTCATCCAGCACGACGTCCTGACCTGCGAAGTGTCCGACACCGGCGTCGACGTCCCCCGCCTGCGCCGTGCGAGAACCCTGGACGAGAACGGCCGCGGCCTCTTCCTGATCGCCCAGCTCTCACACCGATGGGGAACCCGCTGCGTACCGAACGGCAAGGTCGTCTGGGCGGAGCAGGACCTGACCGGTGCCTCGTCCCGGTGACCCGGGGGAGGCGACGCGGTCCCGCCCCCTGAACCGCCGCGCCGTCAGCGCGGCTCCCGGAACGTCAGGCCAAGGTCTGCGTCAACTCGCTCCGACTCGGTGAGTGCACAATGCGGCCGTGGGCGCCGTTGACGATCGGCATGTACGGCGGGACGTGGCCGCACTCGACGTCGGCGATGATCGGCACGTTCAGGGAACCGAGAGCATCCAGGACGGCTTCGTGCTGGCTGAGCGAACTGCTGTCCGGTGCACTGGTCCTGCCGACGAGAACCGCGTTCGCGCGGTCGAAGAAGCCGGCGAGCCTCATGCCGTGCAGGTGCCGGCAGATGGTGAAGGCGTCCTGATCGGCCGCCTCGACGTAGACGAGGAGCCCCTCTGGGGACTCAGTACGGGCGAAAGCCGAAACGTCCAGGTACCGGGTTCCCGCGAGATTGCACAGCGTCTCGATGCAACCGCCGATCAGCCTGCCCTCGGCCTCCACGGCCCCACGCCTGTCGAGCCTGCGCCAGGTTCCCTCCGAGCCGAGCGTGTACTCGCGTACGCCGGGGAAGGCGGCGAAGTCGTCGAAGCCTGTGGCTCGGTGACGACCAGGCGGCGTCTGCGTGAACCGGTGCCCCGCGGGTGCGGCGACGATGTCGAACCACGACAGCAGCCCCTCGGGTATGCGGTAGGGCGTGTCCATGAGGTTGTTGCCGTGGAGGGTTGCCGTGCCGGTGAGCAGCGTCAGCGGTGCAAGGAGGGTCGAGATGTCGGAGAACCCGACGAGCCAGGTCGGCTCCGCGTCGCGCAGCCGCTCCCAGTCGAGCAGCGGGATCAGGTCGATCGCGGTCTCTCCTCCCCAGGGCGGCACGACGGCCCGGATGGTGGGATCGGTGAGCATCGACATCAGCTCGCTCGCGCGGTCGGCGGCCGAGGCACTGATGTGTCCGGAACCGTCCATGCACCGCCCGACGACGGCCTCATATCCGCGTGCCTGTACATCACGGAGGGCGACATCCAGCCGCTCGAGCAAGGCCGGCGCGACTCCACTCGACGGAGCGGTCACACCGACACGGTCACCGGGACGCAGGGGGCGCGGGTATCGAATGGGCATGCGCCGGATCCTGCCACAGCGGCACGCCTGGACCCCAACGAGTTTGCGGCTTCCAGGACGCATGGTCGGCCTCCGACCGGTAACGGAGCGTCTTGCGAACGGAGTCGGGCCCCGGCTGTCAGTGACGCATCGTACGGTTCTCGCATGGGTATCACCTCGGCCTGGTCGATCAGCGCGCACGACGACGACTTCATCGGTGCTCTGGCGCCCGGGCTGCTGCCGCTGATCGCCGCCGAGCGGGCCGAGCCCGCGGCGCGGGAACGCTGGGACCGCTGGTGCGCGGAACCCCTGCCGGACTTCCGCACCTGGTGGCTGTCCTATGGCCGTTCCTGCCGAAGAGAGTCGGACGCGCTGGACTCCTTCCACGAGTTGACCGCTTCCGGGGCGCATGTGCGGAAGATGTACGACGGCCTGTCACCCGGCGACGAGTTCTCACTGCTCACCGACGTGTGGGATGCGGTCGACGGAGAGGGCATCTTCCTCTCGGTCCACAGCAAGGACTTCGCGCTGAGGTCCTTCTTCCATGCCATAGGACCCCGCCGGGCCGCCCTGCTGCCCGGCTGGTGCGGCGACTTCGTGCTCACCTCGGCCGAAGTACGGGAGACCCTGCCCGCCGTCGAACGGGCGCTGACCTTCACCACGGACGAGCGTGCCGCGGCGGAGGATCAGGACTGGCTGGACTACGCCGACGGTGAGGAACGCGTCCTGGACGGGCCGCTGCGCGTGTGGCGGCGGGCCGCGGCGGACGGGCGCGGGCTGTGCGGTGTGTCCGTGACCGTGTACTGATCCGAGCCGGAGGCAGTGGCACGCGGTGCGCGGTCCCCTCGTCGCTCACCGCACCCGGAAGACGCCGTGTGCGCCGCGTTCCGCGTCGGTCATGGCGTGGGTGACGAACGGGTAGTCGCCGGGCTGGGGGAAGGTCAGTTCGACGAAACCGCCCGAGGCAGGGGCGAGGTCGAGGATCTGTGCGCCTCCGCTCTGCTGCCCTCCCCGTCCCAAGTCGTAGGCGCCCTCACGGAACACCGTGTCGAACTGGCCGCCCACCACGTGGAAGGCGCTGGACCCGTTCGGCCCGGCCGCCAGCACCCAGATCCGTACCCGCTCACCCGGCCCGGCGGTCAGCGGGTCGTGGTCGTACTGGTTGGCGTAGCCGTTGAAGGCGACCATGTCGTAGTCCTTGGCGTTCACCTTGGCCGGGTCGGCCGTGCCGCCCTGTGCGCCGAGGTAGAACTCCGACTGGACGAGGACGTATTCACGGTCCACCGCGGGCAGCCCGGGCGGGTCGATGATCACCGCGCCGAACATGCCGTTGGCGATGTGCAGGGACATCGGCATGGTCGAGCAGTGGTACATCCAGATGCCGCTGCGGGTGGCCGTGAACCGGTACGTCAGGGACTCGCCGGGCTTGAGGGTGCGCATCGGCCCGTTCGGCGCCAGGGATCCGGCGTGGAAGTCGACCGAGTGGCCGATGGACCCGTCGTTGACCAGGGTGATCTCGAAGACGTCGCCGACGCGGCCGCGCAGCACGGGTCCGGGGGCCGTTCCGTCGAAGGTCCACAGCTTCTGCCGTACGCCGGGGGCGACTTCCCTCGTCACCTCCTTCACGGTCATCGTCCGCTTGTGCACCCGGTGGCCGGCTCCGCTCGTGGCGGGCGGGAGGTGGGCGTCGCGGGCGGTGAAGCCCGCGGCCGGTTCGGCCATCGGGTCGAAGGCGTCGGCGGCGGTGTCCTTCGTGACCGTGGACGTGCCGTGGCCGCTGTGGTCGTGGCCGGTTCCCGCGTCGTGGCCGGTTCCTCCGTCCTGGCCTGTGCCCGTGGCGGCCCGGCCGGAGCCGGAGCCGGCTCCGGCTCCGCTCCCGTCCCCGGTGACGCGGACGGCGAAGACCATCCCCATCTGCCGGTGGCCGACCATGGAGCACCAGCCCTCGAGGTCACGGCCCACGACTCCCGCGTCCAGCGTGCCCCTGTCCCCGGGGCTGAGCCGGCCGGTGCGGGCGCCGGTCTCCAGCACCAGGTCGTGAGTGTCGGTACCGGTGTTGCGCAGGGTGATCACCAGGCGGTTTCCGGCGGGCACGTCGACGGAGGACGGCGAGAAGCGCATGCCGTGGATCGTCACCGTCACCGTGGTGGTACGGCCGGTCGGCGTCACCGCGCGACCGTCCGCGCTCGTGGCGCCGGAGCGCTCCACGACCGGCAGCGACCGCACGTCCGCCGCCGCACCGCCCGCCACGGCGAGCATCACCACCGCGAGCCCGAGGGCGACGCCGCCGAGCACCCGGTGCGGCCGCTCCGGGACCGGGGCCGCGGCCGGAAGGGGATTGCCCCGCGCCGCCGCGCGCCGGTGGCGCATCCCCCGTACGACCGTCGTCAGGAGCAGCAGGAGGAAGTACAGCAGCATCACCAGGAGCAGCACCGAGCACGTCACCCGCACCATCGGCGGAACCGGGAGCACGCACAGCAGCAGCGCGGCGTTGGTGACGGCCAGCCGGGCCGGCCAGGCCCTCTCCAGGCCGGCGGTGGCCGCGCGTACCGCGGCGGGCCCGCCGCCCAGGACCACGGGGACGAGGAAACTCAGCGCGCCGAGCAGCACTTGGGCGATCCAGCCGGCGGCGAGTGGCGCGGTCAGCAGCGAGGTCCGTTGCCCGGCCGTGATCCAGGAGGTCGTGGAGAGGAGGATGCCGGACAGGACGGCCAGGGAACCGGCGAGCCATCCGCATCCCGCGGCCACCGACCACGCGGCGAAGGAACGCGGCGCCTTCCCCAGGGCCTCACGCAGCCAGGGCGCGCCCGCGAGGAGCAGCCCCGCGGCGTACACGACCAGGCCCGGGGCGGCCAGGGGCGGCGGGCCGAGCAGGGTGCCGGCGACGGCGGCGCCGAGTCCGGTGAGCAGGACGGGAAGCGCGGTGCGGCCGGCCCGCTCGGCGCCGTCCGCCACCTTTGTGCGCAGCATCGTCGGCCACAGGGTGATGAGGGTTCCGGCGACGGTGAGGCCCACCCAGCCGAGCAGATTGATCGTCTCGTGGGCGATCCGCAGCCGTTCGGGCAGATCACCGGCGAGGTCACCGCGGGCCATGACGACACCGAGCCCGGCGCCCACGGGCAGCAGGGTGCAGGCGGCCACGTAGTAGCGCACCGTCATGGAGAACCGGCCCGGCAGCGCCCGCCGCATCAGCCGGACCAGCCACACGGCGTGCGCCGTGACCGCCGCCGCGACCAGGCAACCGCCGCCCAGGACGGCGTACCACCGGTCGAGGAGCATGCCGCCGATCACGCCGGCCGCACCGGCGTTCAGGCACAGCAGGCGCAGCGCGGCGGGGGCACCCCGGTTCGCCTCGGGCAGTCGCAGGACGGAGGCGGCGAAGTGGCCCGACCAGATGACGATCGCGTTGGTGACCGCCCCGAGCAGCAGCACATGGACGAGCAGCCAGAAGGAGTGCGGAAGGAAGTGGTGGGCGGAGCCGGCCGCGGCGAAGAGGGCGAGCCAGAAGACCACGATCGCGTTCACGCCGAGGTGCCAGCGGGCGCGCGGGGAGTGGCCCGGGGGCTTCGGGGCGGGGCCGCTCGAGGTGGACAGGGAGAGGTTCGTGGTCACCGGTGGGTCCTCGGGTCGGAGGGTGCGGACGCGGAGGCCGGGGCGGACGCTGACGCGGGCGGGGAGGCGGAAGCGGCCGTCGCCGTCGCGCGCCGCGTGGCGATGAGGGAGGCTGTGGCCGCCGATACGACGAACAGCAGTACGGCGGCGATGTTGAGCGCCCCGCCGAGCTGCCACGCGCCCCGGACGCTGCGCAGGTCACCGACCACCACGCGCAGCGCCAGCGACAGATGCAGCAGCCAGGCCGCCACCGCGAACGCCGGGTGGTAGGGCAGGGGGCGGCGCAGTACGGCGGGCAGGATCACCGGGGCGTGCGCCATGATCATGGACATCACGAAGCCCAGGAACACGCAGTGCACCACCGCGTCGTACCGTGTGCCCTCGGCGACCGGCCCGGTCAGCAGCCACAGGGCGCCGGCCAGGGCGAGCCAGGCGTACCCGGCGAGCAGGCACGCCGCGGTGAAGCGGGGCAGGCCGGTGGAGCGCAGCAGGCGGCGGGCGACGTCGTGCACGACGAGCCACGCGACCAGGGCGAGGAGCGCCGCGCCGAGCAGTACGGTGCCGGCCGGCGGCCACAGAAGGGTGGCGACCACGCCTGCGCCGACCGCGCCGACGCATGCCAGGAACGTGTGTTCCGCCGAGGGCGCCAGGAAGGCGACCCGGGCCAGTTCCAGCCGCTCTCCCGCGATGGTCAGCACGAGGAACGCCACCAGCCAGGGCAGCACACGGGGTATGTCGAGGCCGCTCAGCCACAGCAGTGCCGCACCCAGCGCCGGCACGGCGCCCGCGGCCTGCGCGAGCAGGGCGGCGCTCGGCTGCCTGCGCCAGAAGCACACGTACAGGGTGACCAGGGCCGCGCATCCGGCGACGAGCAGCAGCCGGGGGACGACCAGGTCGACCGGGCTGAGCAGCAACAGGCCCCCGGCGCCGAGGCAGCCGGGGGCCAGATGGGCCCAGGGGCGGCCCAGGGCGACGGCGCGTTCCAGGGCGACCAGCGTGCCGGCGAAGCCCAGCACCATCAGCATGCCGTGCACCTGGGGGAGCCGGCCGGTGGTGACCGGGGCCGGGAGGCCGAGCAGGCCGAGGGCGGCGTCGAGACCGGCGAGAAGGCTCAGACCTGCGGCCAGCAGCAGGGGCGCGCGGCGGGCACCCACGCGCCGGGCGCCGGTGCCTCGTGCACCCGCGCGGCCGGCATCCGTGCGCCGGGCGGTGGCGTCGCCGGGGACGGCGCCGGACGGCCCGGTCACCGGTCCGCCCCCGGTGTGCCGGACGAGGCCGGGCGACCGGCACCGTCCTTGCCGCCGGCCCGCTCGGCCAGGCCCAAGTGCAGCCGGCACGCGTCCGGTTCGGCGAACGGCAACAGCTCGACCTGCTGCGGCGCGCCGCTCAGCGCGGTGAGCCCCGCCCGGGCCAGTCCCTCGTGGACACCGCAGATGACACCGGGGTGTTCACGCGCCGTCTCCACGAACGGACAGCGCCGCAGCCGTACCTGACGTGCGTCCGCGTCCGGCTCCGGGGCGAAGCCGATCTCCTCCAGGAGGTCCAGCAGCCGGGTCCGCGCTTCCTTGGCATCCGTCGCCGGCGTCCGCCCGGCGGTCAGCAGGAACCCCCACTGCTCGCCGGCGGCGAGGGCGTCCCGGCGCGGGTCGGCGCTGGAGCGGGCGATCTGCGCGGCGAGGACGGCGGCGAGTCCGGCGTACTGGCGCGCGGGCGACTCCTGCGGCGGGCGGGCCCGGTAGCGGAAGGCGGGGCGGCCGCGTCCGGCGGGGCTGGACCGCTCGCGGACGGCGAGGCCGTCGTCCACCAGCGCGTCCAGGTGCTCGCGGACGGTGTTGACGTGCAGCGCGCACACCTGGGCGAGGGCGGTCGCGGTGACAGGGGCGCTCTGGCCCCGCAGGTACTGCAGGACACCGCGGCGCTGCCGGGACAGGGGGACACGGTTGGTTCCGCTGCCGGGAAGCGGCCCGTTATTTTCCACGGTCATGTCCGTACTATATTGCAGTCATCGAACCCGGACCGAACGGGGACGGGCTGCCGGCCGTTGGAAGGATCACCCTGATGAGCACCCTGACCATCGCATCGGACCCTCAGGACGCGGCGGCCGCCGAAGCCGTCGAGGCGCACCACACACAGCTGGCCGGTGACCTGGCCGGACGGGTCGCGATGCTGACCTCGGCCGCGGATCGCGACCCCGAGGCGGCCGACCGCCTCCGTGCGGAACTGGTCGCCTTCTGCGACCGCGACCTGCTGCCGCACGCGGCCGCCGAGGAGGAGGCCCTCTACCCCGCGGCCCAGGGCCTGCCCGCCGCCCGCCTCCTGATCGACGCCATGCTCGCCGAGCACCGCCGGCTCACCGCGCTCGTCGACGCGCTGCGCACCGCCGGCCCGGCCGTGCGGGCGGCGGCCGAGGGCCGGGCGCTCCAGGTGCTGTTCGAGGAGCACCTGGAGAAGGAGAACACCCTGATCCTGCCGCTGCTGGCCGGCGCCCCGGACATCTCCCTCGCCGGGATCCTGACGGGCATGCACGACATCCTCGGACACGGACACGGACACGGGCACGAGCACGGACATGAGCACGGCCACGAGCACGGTGGTGCGGCCGAGACCGCCACGACCGGCGGCGGCTGCGGCGGCACCTGCGGCTGCGGCGGGTCGGACGAGACGGACGTGCCCGAGCTGGACGTGCGCGAGGTCCCCCACTCGCTGCGGCACGCCACGGTGTTCGGCGCGATCGCCGCGGTGCCCGCCGGGCGGGCGATGGTCCTGGTCGCCCCGCACGACCCGCTGCCCCTGCTGCGCCAGATCGAGGACCGCCACCCGGGCGCCTTCTCGGTGGAGTACCTCGAACGCGGCCCGGAGGCGTGGCGTCTGCTGCTGTCGCACCGCTGACCCTGTCGCCGCGGGCCGTTTCCGGCCGCTGCCGCACACGGCGGGCGGCGGCCGGAAACGGCCCGCGGCCGGTGTGGCAGAGTACGGGCACCTGTTCGCCGGCGGAGGACCAGCGCCGCCGCCGGCGACCCGGCGAACGCGCGCCGGCGTAGATGGCGCCCGCGCGCCGTCGTAGACAGCGACGGCACGCCCGACAACGCAGGAAGGCACAGCGAACATGACCTCGCGGACCGACCGCGTCGACCATGAACTGATCCGGGCGGCGGCGCACGTCGCGGCCACACGCTGCCGGGGCGACCACCACACCATGGCGGCCGCTGCCCGCGCCCGGGACGGCCGGATCGTCACCGCGGTGAACGCCTATCACTTCACCGGCGGCCCCTGCGCGGAACTGGTCCTCATCGGCGCCGCCGCCGCGCAGGGCGTCTACGACCTGGACACCGTCGTCGCCGTGGGGGACCGCGACCGGGGCGTCGTGCCCCCGTGCGGCCGCTGCCGCCAGGTCCTTCTGGACTACTTCCCGGCCCTGCGGGTCATCGTGGGGACCGGCGACGGCCCGCGGACCGTGCCCGTCACCGACCTGCTTCCCGCGAGCTACGTCTGGGCCGACCACCAACTGGACGCCGAGGAGAGCTCACCGAGCTCACCGGGCTCACCGGCCGGCAGCGGCTGACCGCCGCGGGCGGTCGTGGGGCAGGATCCCGCCCGCCGGGCGCGGTCGGCCCTGGACGATCACCGCGGCCGTCACCCGTACCGGTACTTCAGCGACTCCGCCTCCGCCCGCTCGATGTCGGCGATCGTCAGCTCCGGCATCCGCAGCTGAGCCGGCGTCACCTCGGCCGAGGTCGGCTGGGCGTCCGCCGGCAGCCACTGCTCGGGCTGCCAGGCCGCGCCGCGCAGCAGCGACTTGGGGCAGTGCGGAAAGACCCGCGGTACGCACACCTCCAGGCGCACCGGGTCGCCGCGAAGAACGGCCTGCCGGTCGCGCGGGTGGAGAACTGGTCGAAAGCCACACCGAGGGCCGCACGCTCGGCTTCATCGGCGAGCCCCGCGTGAACGTCCTCCGGCTCAACATCGCGCTCGAGGACCTCGCGGCCAGGCAGTGACCGCCCCGGGCGACCGGGCCGGGGACCGCGACTGGTCTAGAGTTGATCAAAAAGCCGGTGCCTGCCCTGTCTGTCTCGCCGTGCGCATCGCTCCGGACCGCCGTCCTTCTGGGGGGACCATGACCGTCGCCAAGCTCCTGAGACCCGCCCTCGCCGTCGCGTTCCTGGCCTCGGTCACCGCCTGCGGCGCGTCGTCCGGGCCGGACGCCCCGGCGAGCACTCCGGCGGACTCGCAGTCCGCCGGGACGCGCCGTTCGGCCGCCACTGCTCCTGTCGCCGCCGTCATGCCCGATGTCATCGGCGGCAACGCCGGGCGGGCGGCGGAGCAGATGGGCTCCAAGGTCGACATGACTTTCAAGGACGCGAGCGGACAGGGCCGTCCGGTGGACGACCCGGCCGCCTGGAAGATCTGCGACTCGCGGCCGGGCCCGAACCAGCAGATCACCGATTTCCCCGTGGTCCTCGACGTGGTGAGGGTGTCGGAGAGCTGTGAGGACGCGACGCCGAAGTGACCTCCCGTGACCTCCCGCAAACGCCTCGGGCGGCGCCCGCGCGCTGAGCGCGGGCGCCGCCCGGAGCGACGTCGAGGGCGAGGAGAGCGAAGGAACTCGGTGTCAGAAAGGAATGAGAAGGAAGCCCCTTCATGGCCTCGCCACGGTCAACGCTAGCACTCAGTCCGGGATCAAGTCGCGCAGATTTCCCGGCGTGATGACCCGGGAGCCCGGCGGCAGCCCCTCGGGACGCTCGAGACCGATGTACGTCACGGGCTCGTCCGGCATGTGCTCGCCGTCCCAGAGGCTCACGGCCGTGGTGGGACCGTCCATCAGGCCGGTCAGGTACCGCACCGTCAGGTACTCGCGCTCCACAACGGCGCTCACCACCTTGGACACCGACATCTGGTTGTCCTCGACCCTGTTGGCCGACGAGATGCCCCTCAGATACAGGTGCAGCCACTTCGCGCGCCACCGGCCGTCGCCCTCGCGCCGGAACACCAGCGGCAGCGCCACGCGGCCCGCCCCGCGCAGCTCCGACTTCATGCGCACCGTGCGCGGCTCGAAGGGCCGGCCCTTCTGCTCGGCGTCGCGCAGCATGAAGCCGAAGAACGACTCCTCGACCTCCTCGAAGCCCTCGCCCGCGTAGATGTTGACCTGCGGAACGATGAACGTGCTGCGGACCCGGTCCAGCGACAGGCCGATGAATTCCGAGGCTCCGTCGGGCGCCTCGGTGACATCGCCCGAGTGCACACCTCCGACCGTCCTGAGCGACGTGTAGGACAGCCAGGCGTCGGTGCTGTAGTCGGAGTGGAGGAGCAGCGCCGACAGGTCGTAGTCGGTCCGGTGCGCGGCCTCCTTCCAGTACACGAAGAAGCGCAGCTGCTTGCCGTCGACCGCCGAGGTCGAACCGCGCGGCAGCACGCCGAGCCCGCCCGGGGCCGCCCGGCCGCTGAGCGGCAGGGCCACGTCGAGGACATCGGGGTCGAGCAGCAGCCGGTCCGGTGCCGGGAGCCTGCGCCGTATCTCGGCGTCGAGGGCGGCGATCAGGCGGTCGCGGTCGGCGGCGGCCACGGGCGGCCGGACGTCGGGAGCGACCCAGCCGCGGCCCCGGCGGTTGACGAAGACCCGGGCCCTGCCGCTCTCCCGCTCACGGTTGTGGAAGTGCTCGCGGACCGACAGCACGACCCGGCCGGAGACCGCGGGAGCCACCCGCACCGCGGCGGCGATGACCGCGTCCCGCTCCTCCTGGCAGGCGGCGATGCGCAGCAGGAGGTCCAGCGCCCGGAACAGCTTGCCGGGAGCGGACTCCAGGAGCCGTACGGCGCCCAGGACGTCGTACGCGTCGAGCAGCTTCTCGACACGGCTGTCGAAGGACCGCGCCTCCTTCTCGCCCCGCGCCACCGCGAACACCTCGGCCGCGTGCGGCCGGCGCGGGTACTCGTGCGGGTGCAGACGCTCGCCGAGCCGCTTGAACGCCTCGCGGTGGGCGTGCACGTCGGCCAGCTTGGCGGGGTTCGCCGCGACCACGGCGTCAAGACCCGCGAGCAGCGCGCGGCGGACCGGCCGCGGCAGGGTGCGGAACCGGGTGGGCTCCCGCAGCGTCACGTCGCCGCCCGAGAGCGCGCAGGCCAGGCGCAGCACATCGACGACGGTGTCCAGCAGCAGGTCCGCGCCGGCCGCGAGACGGGCCTCGTTGACGACCGCCCGGTTCTCCCTGACCGGGATGGACTCCGGCTGGGGTCCCAGCGCGCACCGCTCGGCGAGCGTCCTGAGGTCGGCCAGGTGCTCCTCGCCCAGCGGGGTCGTACTGCCCGCCAACGCCAGGTAGAGGTCCGTGAGTTCGTCCTCCAGGTCCCGTCCGAGGTGCAGTACGGTCACCCGGTCGCCGGCCGAGGCGATCAGCTCGTCCTGCGCCGCGAGCATCTCCTCGTAGGTGTGCTGGTAGCGGCCGTACGCCGGGAGGCTCAGCAGGTCCAGCACTCCGTGCGACAGCTGCTTCCGTACGTTCTCGCGCGCGGAGTCGTCGCCGAGCGCCTGTATGACGCACCGCATCCAGAACTCCTCGGTGTCCGGCACGTTCGCCGGGAAGTCGATGAAGTACGCGTTGTGCCGGACGTGGTCGCCCACCATCTCGCGCACGGTGCGCAGCGTCCGCCTGGCGGTGTGCGCGACCGCGTCCCCGGACAGCCCGGACAGCAGCTCCAGCAGCTCCGCGGAGAGCTTGAAGCCCACGGACGTCAGCGCCGCGTCGAACTGCCGGGCGGCAGCGGCGCCGTCCCCGGCGGAGCCCTTGGGGGACGGGATGCGGTGGGTGTGCCGGATGACCAGTGCTTCGAGACCGTGCGACATCCGGGAATGATCGCAGAGGTGTACGAACCAGCGCACATGAGTTTCCGCCGGGCGTCTCAGCGAGCGGGTCCGCCTGCGCGGCCGGTCACACGGGGGACCGGCCGGCGCTCTGCCGGCGGACCGCGGAGATCAGCCCGCCGGGCCGCTCCTCGCCGCGCGGCGGGGTGCCGACCGGGCGGCCGTAGGCGGCGGCGCGTTCGCGCAGGGTGTGGCACTCGGCCTCCCAGCCGTGCCCGGCCAGCCAGGCCACCGGGTCGTCGGGCATCTCCGAGACCCACAGGGACGCCGCCGATCCCGGCACGGCGTCCGCGCCGAAGCGCTCGATCACACCGCGCGAGCCCAGCGTCAGCCCCATCCGGCTGCCCGGCGCCGACTGCGCGCCGATCCGGGCCACCAGCGACTCCACCGCGTCCTCGGGCAGATAGATCAGCAGTCCTTCGGCGATCCACACGGTCGGCACGGCCGGGTCGTGTCCCGCGGCGGCCAGCGCGCCCGGCCAGTCCTCCCGAAGATCCACCGCGACCGTGATCCGCTCGCACCGTGCGACGG
Organism: Streptomyces sp. NPDC004065; assembly: GCF_044903565.1. Lineage (NCBI taxonomy): Bacteria > Bacillati > Actinomycetota > Actinomycetes > Kitasatosporales > Streptomycetaceae > Streptomyces > Streptomyces sp. NPDC004065. Next base: position 85,657 of record NZ_JBJDQT010000028.1, read on the forward strand.
CCCGCTCCTGGCGCAGCACCGCCGCCTTGAACTCCAGTGGCGCGGCGGTGTCGACCTCGAACAGCCGGGTGCCGGCGGGCCAGTCCATCCGGAAGGCCCGGCTGTCCATGCCGGCGCCGAGCAGCACGACCTGCCGTACACCGGAGGCGGTGGCCTGCCGCAACAGGTCGTCGAGGAACCTCGTCCTGATGACGATGGAGAACGACACGGCCAGCCGGCGGCGTCGCGCGGCCTCGTCATCGGGCAGCGGAGGCGAGGAGGGCCACAGGCCGCCGGCGGCCGCGAAGGCCCGGGCCAGCGGGTCGTGGAACAGCGCGTTGTCCCGCTCGCTCTCCAGCGCCCGCACCCTGGCCACACCCACCGCCGTGGCCCACACCCCCGACGGCCGCACCCGATCCCGCTCCTGCTCCCGCTCATCGGTCACCGCGTCAGACTAGTCGTCCCGCCGCGGACCGTGTCCTCCTGCCGGTTCACCGGCGTCCGGTCCCATCGTCCGGCCCGGCGTGAGGGCCGGACGACGGGCCGGCGTCAGGGCCGGGACCGGACGGATGGTCCGACGGGCCTGCCCTACCTCAGATGCCGGGCGAAGAACCGGGCCACGGCGTCCCCGGCGGACGGCGGGACGCCGGTGTGCCCGCCCATGTGGGCGTGCAGGGACTTCTCCGCGGACCCGAACGCGTCGAACAGGTCCAGGGCGGCCTGCCGGTCGTTGTTCTCGTCGTCCCACTGCAGCAGGACGTGCAGCGGAACGGTGACCCGGCGGGCCTCCTCGAACATGGCGCGCGGCACGAAACTCCCGGCGAAGAGAGCGGCGGCCACGATGCGCGGCTCGACCACCGCCAGCCGGACACCGATGGAGATCACTCCTCCCGAGTAGCCGGCCGGGCCGCCGATCCCGGGCAGTTCCAGGAGGGCGTCCAGGGCGCTCCGCCATTCCGGGACCGCCTTGCCGACGAGCGGGAGGACGAGGGCGTCGACGATCTCGTCGGTGACCGGCTCGCCGGCCTGCACGGCCCGGCGAAGGCCGGCGCGGGCCTGCTCGACGGCGGGCCACCGGGGCCGGTCGCCGCTCCCGGGAAGCTCGATGGTGGCCGCGGCGAAACCGCCGGCGACGGCCTGCCGGGCCCGCGCCGCCAGCCGCGGGTACATCCTGTCCAGTCCCAGCGGAGGGTGGCCGAGCAGGATCAGCGGCGCGGCTGCGGACGGGGATGCGGACGCGGGCGTCCACAGGATGCCCGGAATCCCGTCCAGGGTGAATCGGCGTTCGAGGACATCGCCGTCGAGGCGCTGTCCGGCGGTGAGGTGAAGGGGCATGGTCGTGCCTTTCGGGAGGCGCTCGAACGGCGCTCCCGGGCGGCCTACCGCCCGACCGTGACCCCGCAGGAGAGCACCCATGTCGATACGTTCACGGGTACCACCTCCTCGTTCTCCGGCACGGCCAGGCCGAAAGTAACAGCGACCGCCGTGCGCCGCCAACCGGTTTTCGCGCGCACCCGGCGACCGGCCGCACCCGGCGACCGGCGGGAGGGGCGTCAGCCGCAGTGCAGCAGGCCCGCCTTCTGCTTGGCGGTGAGGACGCGGTGCACGCTCGTGTTCACCTGCTTGCCGAAGGCCGCGTTCTGGGCCATCCGGGCCTGAACGGCCTTCACCATGGCGGGGATCACGTTGGGTTCGACGGTCAGGACCTGGTCGCCGCCGGCCGCCAGGAACCGCACGGCGCGGTCGCCCGGCGGCACGTTCCGCACCGCGACCGCGTTGCCGATGTCGTCCGAGACGACCACGCCCTGGAAGTTGAACGTCTTGCGCAGCAGGCCGTCGATCACCGTGGACGAGAACGCCGCCTGCTGCCTCCCGTCGATCCTGGCGTAGACGGCGGAGGAGACCATCACGTAGGGGATGCCGGCCTTGATCGCCGAAGCGAACGGGATGAGGCTCGAACTCTTCGTGGTGGTCACCGAGTCCACGACGTTCGCGGTGGTGTCGGTGTTGCCGCGGACGCTGCCGAGGCCGGGAAAGTGCTTCACCGTCGCGAGGACTCCGGACTGCGCGAACCCCGCGGCGAACGCGTTGCTGTGCGGGGTGACCGTCGCGGCCGTATGACCGAACTCGCGGTCGTACAGCCCGATGGGGGCGTTGTTCCGGCCGAGGGAGGCCGGGACGACGTCGGCGACGGGCGCCAGGTTGAGGTTCACCCCGGCCGCCTTGAGCTGCTGGGCCCATACGGCCGCGTTGTCCCGCAGCTTCGTGGGCGTCCAGGTGCCCTGCACCAGCGCGCTCGGCATCGTCGAGAATCCGGGTCCGGACAGGACCTGCACGCGGCCGCCCTCCTGGTCGGTCGAGACCAGCAGTCCCACGCGGTGTCCCGCCACGGTGTCGGCCTTGGCCTGGAGGCCGTCGACGACGGTCTTCGTGGCCTGTGTGCCCTTGGTGCTGCGGCCGGCGAGGAAGACCGACCCCACGTGGTACTGGCGCAGAACGGCGATCCGTTTCTGGTCCGGCGTCGCCGCGTTGATGCCGCCCATGAACAGCTGGCCGATCCGCTGCGCCCCCGTCATGGCCCCGTAGACGCTGTCGGCGCAGGTCGCCGCGGTGCTTGTGGCCATCCGGCCGGATCCCGCCGGCTCGGCCGGCGCCGCGGCGGAACGCGCACCTGTCACACCAGCCGCCGTCAGGGACAGCGCCAGCAGCGGTACGGCCCAGGCGGCGCGCGTCCTCGGCTTGCGGCGCGGTGATTGTTGCGGTCTCATGCAGGGCCCCTTCCGGCGGACCGGCCGTCTGCGAGCTGCGCAGGATCACCCACTACGGTCCAAGCTACCTCCATTCCGCGGATCTCTCCTCGGGTGGAGGAGCGGCGCCGGCCGGCCACGATCACCTCCCGGTTCCTGGCCGGCCCGGCCGGTTCCCACCGGCCGGCGGCAGACGGCCGCCGCGGCCGCGGCGGGCCCGCCCAACTCCCGGAGCAGGAGGGCGGGATGCCCCGGCGCCCGCCAACTCACCGCAACCGTGGCCGTCCTGACGGCCCCCACCGACCGCGACGGCGAACTCGCCTAGCGAGGACTCCAGTTCACCCCGTTCACGGGGACGGTTCGGGTGTCGCGGCGGCGGCCCGGTGACGGAAGGGACGGTTCAGTGGCGGCGGCCCGGTGACGGCAGGGCCGGTTCAGCGGTGGCGGCCCAGGGTGGACTCGCGCACCACCAGGTCGTGGCCCGGCCGCAGCCGGCGCGGCTCGGCGTCGGCCGAGCCGGTCAGCCGTGAGATGACACAGCTGACGGCCTGCCGGGCGATGGCCTGCTTGTCGGGGGAGACCGTGGTCAGGGTGATGGCCCCGAAGCGGCCCTCCTCGATGTCGTCGAACCCCACCACCGCGACGTCCTGCGGCACGCGCAGCCCCCGCTCGCCGAGCACCCGCATGGCGCCGATGGCCTGGAGGTCGTTGTAGGCGAACACGGCGTCGGGCAGCACCCCGCGGTCCAGCAGGGCCTCCATGGCCTGGGCGCCGTCCGCCCGGCCGTAGCCGTCGGTGGGCGCCACCAGTGAGTCGTCGTGCGGCAGCCCGGCCGCCGCCAGCTCCTCCCGCCACCCCTGCAGGCGCAGGTGGGCGGGCTGGCGGGCGCTCTCCGCCCGCGCGCCGAGGAACGCGATCCGCTGCCGTCCGATGCCGACCAGATGACGGACGGCGCTGCGTGCCGCGGCCACGTTGTCGATCGCGATGTGGTCGTAGGGGGCGTCGTACTCCCGCTCGCCGAGCAGCACCAGCGGCGAGGTGTCGGTACGGCCGCGCAGGTCCTGGGTCTCCAGCTCGATCGGGGAGAGGATCAGGCCGTCGATCACATGGGTCCGGAAGCCCTGGCAGACCAGCAGCTCCTTCTCCCGCATGCCGGCGGTGTGGTCCAGCAGCACGGTGTAGTGGTGGCGGGCCGCGGCGTCGATGACCGCGCTGGCCAGCTCGGCGAAGTAGGGGTTGCCGAGTTCCGGCACGGCCAGTGCGATGATCCCGGTGCGGCCCTTGCGCAGATGGCGCGCGGTGAGGTTGGGGCGATAGCCGAGCTCGTCGATCGCCTGCTGCACCCGGGCCCGCATGGCGGGGGTGACGTGCGGATAGTCGTTGACGACGTTCGAGACGGTCTTGATCGAGACTCCCGCTCGTTGCGCGACGTCCTTCAGGCTGACGCCCACGACGTTCCCTCCTTGTCGGGCCGAGCCCAGGACTGCGACGGGTCCCGCGGCACGGCGTCTGTCATCAGGTGCGGCGTGCCCGCGCCAGGTATCGCTGGGCCACGACCACCACGATGAGGAAGCCGCCGCTGACCACGGACTGGTAGGACGAGTTGAGCGAGCCTATCTGGTTGATCAGGTTCTGGATGACCGCGAGCAGCAGCACTCCCCACAGGGTGCCGCTCACCGAGCCGGCACCCCCTATGAGCAGTGTGCCGCCGATGACCACCGCGGCGATGGCGTCCAGCTCCATGCCCACCCCGATGATGGTCACTCCGGAGGAGAGCCGGGCGGCGTTCATGGCGCCGGCGAACCCGGCCAGCAGCCCGCTGAGCAGGTAGACCAGCACCCGGGTACGGGCCACCGGCAGCCCCATCAGGGTCGCGGCGTCCGCGCTGCCGCCCACCGCGAACAGCGACTGGCCGAACGAGGTGCGCTGCAGGACGACCCCGCCCGCGGCGAACAGCGCCAGTGCGATGAGCACCGGATATCCGAAACCGCCCACCGTTCCCTGCCCGAGCTCGGCGAAGGCCGAGCCCTGTGGCACGAGGTAGGTGGTGGCGCCCTCGTGGGTGAGGGCGAGCAGCAGGCCCCGCGCCCCCAGCAGGGTGGCCAGGGTGACGATGAAGGGGGCCATGCCGGCCCGGGCGATCAGCAGCCCGTTCAGCGTGCCGATCGCCCCGCAGACGGCGAGCGGCAGCAGCAGCGCGGCCCAGAAGCCGTACTGCGCGGCCCAGGCGGCCAGGACGCCGCCGAGCGCGAACACCGACCCGACGGACAGGTCGATGCCGCCGGTGATGATCACCAGTGTCATGCCCAGGGCGACGACGGCGATGAAGGACGCCTGCACGGCGATGTTCCGGGCGTTGTCGAGCGTGCCGAAGGACGGGAAGACGAACGAGGAGACCAGCACGACCGCCACCAGCACGGCGAGCGCGCCGTGCCGTTGCAGGAGCGAGGCGATCCGCTCCCGGCCGTCGGCCGGGGAGGCGGACGCCGCCGGGCGGAGGGCGTCCGGCCGGAGCCGGAGGGTGGTGGGTGACTTCATCGGGACCGACGCTCCCGGGCGACGTAGACGGCGACGAGGATGATGGCGGCCTGCGCCATCTGTGCGGTGGAGTCCGGCAGGTCGTGCTTGACCAGGGTGGCCCGCAGCAGCTGCATCAGCAGCGCGCCGGTGACGGTGCCCAGCACCCGTACCGAGCCCCCGGTCAGCGGGGTGCCGCCGACCACCACCGCGGTGATCGCGGACAGCTCCATGAGGTTGCCCAGCGCGGAGGGGTCGCTGGCGGTCAGCCGGGCGGTGGCCAGTACGCCGGCGAGCGCCGCCAGGACGCCGCAGAGCACGTAGACACCGATCAGGACCCGCTTGACCGGCAGCCCGGCGAGCCCGGCGGCGGCCCGGTTGCCGCCCACCGCGACCAGCTGCCGGCCGAAGGTGGTGCGGTGCACCACACCGGCCACCGCCAGGGCCAGGACTCCCGCGATCAGCACCACCGCGGGGACGCCCAGCACCTCGCCGCTGCCCAGCGCCAGCAGATCCGGATTGGCGATCTGCTTCAGCTGCCCGTCCGCCAGCACCAGGGCCAGGCCCCGGCCGCCGACGAACAGGGCCAGGGTGGCCACGATGGGCTGCAGGCCCACCACCGCCACCAGGGCGCCGTTGACCGCTCCCACGGCGACCCCGGCCACCAGCGCCACGAGCAGGGCCGGGACCAGGCCGTATCCGAGGTAGAGCGGCAGCAGCGCGGCGGCCAGCGCCATCGTGGACCCCACCGACAGGTCCACGCCCTCGGTGCCGATGACCAGCGCCATGCCGAGCGCCACGATGACGACCGGGGCGACCTGCACCAGCTGGGTGCGCAGATTGGCGGCGGTCAGGAAGTGATCGGTGAACGCGGCGTTGAACACGAGCAGCACCAGCACCGCCGCGTACACGCCGTACTTCTGGAACCAGGCCGGTGCGGCGAGCCGGACCGCGCTCCGTCCCAGCGCCGGCGACAACTGGGTCATTCCCGCTCCTTGTCCGTGTGCGGCGCCCCGTCCGGCGTTTCGGCGACGGGCTCGGGGCCGGGGGTGTGCGCGGCCAGCGCGTTCAGCAGTTCGCCCTCGGTGACCAGGTCGCCGGCCAGCTCGCCGGCGACCGCGCCGCCGCGCAGCACCACCAGCCGGTCCGCGCCCTCCACCAGCTCCTCCACGTCGGAGGAGATCAGCAGTACGGCCAGCCCCTCCCGCGCCAGTTCGTCGATGAGGGCCTGCACCTCGGCCTTGGCGCCCACGTCGATCCCGCGGGTGGGCTCGTCCAGCAGCAGCACCTTGGGCTCCAGACACAGCCAGCGGGCCAGCAGCACCTTCTGCTGGTTGCCGCCGGAGAGCTCCTCCACCTTCTGCTCGGGGCCGGCCGCCTTGATCCGCAGCCGCTTCATGAAGATCTCGACGATGCGGTCCTGCTGCCTGCGGGAGACGATTCCGGCCCGGGACAGGCGGGGCATGGCGGCCAGGACGATGTTCTCCCGCACCGACAGCCCCGGCACGATGCCCTCGGCCTTGCGGTCCTCGCACAGCAGGCTGATGCCGGCCCGGATCGCCGCGGCGGGGGACAGCCGGTCGAGCGGCCTGCCGGCGACCGACACCGTGCCGGCGTCCAGCGGCAGCGCACCGGCCAGCGCCTTGGCGGTCTCGGTGCGCCCCGAACCCAGCAGCCCTCCCAGGCCCAGCACCTCGCCCGGCCGCAACTGGAGCGACACCTCGTCCAGGATATGACGCCGCGTCAGTTTCTCGGCGGTCAGGACCGGTTCACGTGTGGTGGTGTGACCTTCGCCGAATTCGGTGACGCCGTGCCGGCGGACCTCGGAGACCTCCCGGCCGAGCATCATCGACACCAGCCGCGTCCGGTCCAGGTCCGCCAGATCGCCGGTGTGCACCAGGCGCCCGTCGCGCAGCACGGTGACCCGGTCGCAGACGCGGTACAGCTCGTCCATCCGGTGGCTGACGTACAGGATGGCGATGTCCCGGCTGTGCAGGTCCGCGATGACCCGGAAGAGCGTCTCCACCTCGCGCGGCTCCAGCGCGGAGGTCGGCTCGTCCATCACCACCACCTGGGCCCGCACCGACACCGCCCGGGCCAGGGCGACCATCTGCTGGGTGCCCACGCCCAGGGTGTTCAGGGGGCGGCGCACATCGGCCGTGACCCCGAAGCCGGCCAGCAGTTCGGCCGCCTCCCGGTGCATCCGGGGGAAGTCGATCAGGCGCAGGCGGTTCTTCGGCTCGCGGCCCAGGAAGATGTTCCGCGCCACGCTCATCATCGGGACGAGGTTGACCTCCTGGTAGATGGTGGACACGCCGGCCTGCTGCGCCTCGTGCGGCCGGTCGAAGGAGACCGGCCGTCCGCCCAGGCGCAGCTCGCCGGTGTCGGGGCGGTGCACGCCGGTGAGCACCTTGATCAGGGTGGACTTGCCGGCGCCGTTCTCGCCGACCAGGGCGTGGATCTCCCCGCGGCGCAGGGTCAGGGAGACGTCGTCGAGCGCGACCACGCCGGCGAAGCGTTTGCCGACGCCGACGGCCTCCAGCACCGTCGGTCGTGCGGCGCCGTCCGCGTCCGGTGGCGGTGTGGCGACCGCCGGTTCGGGTGGTGCCATGGGGTCAGGCCTTCCGTGGGTCGGTCAGCGGGGAGCGGGCCGCCCGGTCCGGGCGGCCCGTGGGCCCGGGTGTCTGTCAGTACGCGCCGGCCAGGGAGTCCTTGGCGTTGGACGCGTCGTAGGCGCGGTCGGAGATGATCACGTTCTCCGGGATGGCCTGACCGTCGAAGAACTTCTGCGCCGTGGCGAAGGCCAGCGGCCCGAACCGGGGGTTGGACTCGATCACGCCGTTGTACTGGCCGTCGGCCAGGGCCTGCACCGCGTTGCGGGTGCCGTCGATGGAGACGATCTTGACGTCCTTGCCGGGCTTCTTGCCGGCGCCCTTCAGGGCCGTGACGGCGCCCAGGCCCATCTCGTCGTTCTCCGCGTAGACGGCGGTGATGTCCGGCTTGGACTGGATCAGCTGCTCCATCACCTGCTGGCCCTTGTCGCGGGCGAACTCGCCGGTCTGCTGGGCCACGATCTTCAGGCCCGGGGCCTTGGCCTTGATCTCGTCGACGAAGCCCTTGGTGCGGTCGGTGGTGACGTTGTTGCCGGACGCGCCCAGCAGGATCGCGACCTTCCCCTTGCCGCCGGTCACCTTGATCATCGCGTCCGCCGCCCGCTTGCCCTGCTCCACGAAGTCGGAGCCGAGGAAGGCCACGTAGTCCTTGCAGGCGGTGGCGTTGAGCTTGCGGTCGACGGTGATCACGGGCACGTGCTGGGCGGCGGCGGCCTGCAGCGCCGGCTCCAGGCCGTCGGAGTTCAGCGGCGCCACGATGAGCAGCTGCGCGCCCTGGGCCAGCATGTCCTTGATGTCGCTGATCTGCTTGGACAGCTGGGACTGGGCGTTGGTGGTGAGCAGCTTCTTGACGCCCAGCTTGGCGGCTTCATCCTTGATGGACCGGGTCTCGGCGATCCGGAAGGGGTTGGCCTCCTTCTCGGACTGCGAGAAGCCGACGACCGCGTTCTTCAGGTCGATCTTCGTGGCGCCGTAGGCCTTGAGGGTGCAGCCCGTTCCCGAGGAGTCGGCGGACGGCGACTGCACCACCTGGGCGCCCTGGCCGGAGTCGGAGGAGGCCGAGTCGCCGCCCTCCTCCTTGGCGCAGCCGGCGGCGGTCAGGGCCGCGGCGGCGGCGAGGCAGACGGCGGTGACGAGACGGGATCTGCGAGGGGTGGTCATGGCTGGTGCGCTCCTTGCGTGGTGGGGCGACTGCGGTGGGACGGCGGGCCCGGTGCTGTCGTCCGGGTCGCCGCGGGGGGCCGCATCCGGGATGCGGCGTCGTGCGCGTGCTCGGCGGGGATGAGGCTGGGGTGGGGCTGGGGCGGGGCTGGGGTGGGGCTGGGGTGGGAGGCCCCCGGGACGGGCCGGGGGCCTCCCACGGCCGTCACCGCCTGGTGGTCGTGGTGGGTGCGGTGGGTTCGTGCGCTGCCAGTTCGGCGACCTCGGCCGCGCTCAGGGCGCGGTCGTAGGCGTGGACGTCGGCGATCGCACCGCTCCAGTGGTCGACGGGGCCGCCGTTGAACTTGCCCCGGCCGATCACCAGGTTCCCGGTGGGCGCCTCCGCGTTGCAGGCGCGGACGGAGCCCGCCTCGGCGCCGTCCACGTAGATCCGCAGCGTGCCGTCCCGGTGGCTGTAGCTGCCGGTCAGGTGGTACCACTTGCCGGTCTGCGGCTCACCGATGCTGTTCGCCAGCGCCCGGCTGCCGGCGAAGCTGAACGCGAACCGCTTGTCGGCCTGCGAGTACTGCAGGAAGAAGACGCTGCTGCGGTCGCCGTCGATGGACACCGCGGTGTTGAAGTGGCCCTTGTCGTCGAGCCGGACCCGGGCGGCCACCGAGTAGTCGTTCTTCTCGGTGTCCAGGACGGGCGCGCCGGTGTCGATGTACCCGGTGCTGCCGTCCAGTTGCACCGCGCCGCCGTTCGGCCCGGTGGTCCAGGTCGCGCCGCCCCTGAGGGTGCCGTCGTGCCCGCCGGCGACGTCCTCGGCCACCGTGCCGGTCCGCTGGTGCAGCGGCCACCAGGACACTCCGGCCGGTCCCGGGGTGCCCGGCGGGACGTTCACCCCGCCCGCCGCGGCACCGGCGGCGATGACCTGCCGGTTGATGTCCCGTACCGGACCGGGCCGCACCTTGACCACCTCGCGGTCGTAGGTGAGCAGGCCGTTGAGCTCGCCCTCCACGTCGGTGATCTGGGTGTAGACCGAGCCGGACAGCCCGCAGGAGGCGCGCTGCAGCAGCTTCCTGGTGTTCTCCACGTAGGCCTTGGTCAGCTCCTCGGTGCTGGTGGCGGCGTCACCGTAGTCCTGGCCGCCGGCCGTTCCCAGGATGTGACCCGGGACGACGTACGAGTAGCCGCCGTGCTCCCCGTCGACGGACGCCCGGGCGGCGTCGGGGGCGGGGTTGGCCGGGCCGTGGTAGTCGTGGAAGTCGATGATGTCGCCGCGGCCGGAATCGCCCTTGGAGGCACAGCAGTTGACTCCCGAGTGGGCGTCCACCAGGCGGGAGGGGTCCTGCTTCCTGACCGCGTCGGCGAGTTCACCGGTGGCGGTCCTGCTCCATTCGCCCCAGCCCTCGTTCATCATCGTCCACATGACGATCGACGGGGTGCTGATGTGCTGGTCGACGATCTCGTGCACCTGGTCGGTGAAGGTCCGGGTCTCCGGTGTGCCCGCGGCCGCCGTCATCCGGCTCGGCATGTCCTGCCACACCATCAGGCCGAGCCGGTCGGCCCAGTAGTACCAGCGGGCCGGCTCCACCTTGATGTGCTTGCGGACCGCGTTGAAGCCGAGCTTCTTGTGCTCCACCAGGTCGTACTTCAGGGCCTCGTCGGTCGGCGCCGTGTACAGGCCGTCCGGCCAGAATCCCTGGTCGAGGGTGGCCATCACGAAGGTGGGCCTGCCGTTGAGCTCGATCTTGTTGACGCCGCCGACCGCGGCGACCTTGATCGACCGCATGCCGAAGTAGGACCCGACCCGGTCCTTCCCGGCCCGTCCGCCGTCGACGGTGACCTCGAGCCGGTACAGGTAGGGGTCGTCGGGGCTCCACAGGTGCGGTTTGCCGACCGGGATGCGCAGCGCGGTCCCGGCCCGGCCGGTGACCGATCCCACGGGCCGGTGGCCGGCGTAGGCGGTGGCGGTCACCTTCGCCGTCGCGGGGGTGTGCGCGGTGGGACGCACGGTGACCGAGAGGGAGTTGTCCGCCAGGTCGGGGGTGAGCACGAGCGAGTCGACGCTCGCCTCGGGGACCGGCTCCATCCACACGGTCTGCCAGATGCCGCTGGTCGGGGTGTACCAGATGCCGCCCGGGTTGCTGGACTGCTTGCCCAGCGCGTACCGGTCGTCCGTGGTGTCCTTGACCTTCACCAGCAGGGTCTGCTGCCCGCGGCGGGTCAGCGCGTCGGTGACGTCGGCGCTGAACTCCGTGTAGCCGCCGGTGTGATGGGCGACCTGCTTGCCGTTGACGTACACCCAGGCCTCGTAGTCCACCGCGCCGAAGTTCAGCCGGAGCCGGTTGCCCGAGCCCACCTTCCAGCCGTGGGGCACGGTGAAGGTGCGCCGGTACAGCGACCAGTCGTGGTGCCTGGCGACGCCGGACAGGGCCGACTCCATCGGGTACGGCACCAGGATCTTCCCGCTGAGCTTCCCGGTGGGCAGCGCGGCGTCCGGCTCGGTGGCCTGGAACTGCCAGGTGCCGTTGAGGTTCTGCCAGTCCTTGCGGGTCAGTTGCGGCCGCGGGTACTCGGGCAGGGCGTTGCCGGCGGAGACGTCCTTGGCCCACTTGGTGGCGAAGTACCAGGTGGAGTCGTTCCGCGCGACCACGGAGAAGGGGCCGAGTTCGCCGTCGGCGGTGGTGATGCCGCCCTTGCCGTCGTAGCTGATGCGTACGTCGGCGTTGAGCGAAACCGGGGTGTCGTCCTTGCCGGCGGTGACCACCAGGCCCGTGGCCTTCCCGGCGTCCTTGGCCACCGTGGCGGACCAGAGCTTGCCCTGGGAGACCACCGCGAGGTGCTTGGCCGCGTCGGCCGGGACGGTCGTGACCGCGGAGGGCAGGGCGATCGTGGCGGTACGGCCGCTCGCGGTGACCGTGGCCTTGGCGTCGGCGGGGGAGAAGCCGGCCGGCAGGTGCAGCGCCGAGCCGGGGAGCGGCTGCCGGGCGAAGCCCGGGCCCGACCACTCGGTGTGCAGATAGGCGCCACCGTTGCCCTGGTTGTAGTCGACGGCCAGGTCGTGCGGGCCGGCCTTCAGGGTGACCGGCTCGGAGGTGGTCTGGACGTCCCAGTCGGTGGTCCAGTGGTCGATCACACTGGTCCCGTCGAGGGACATCCGGAAGCCGTTGTCGCCCTTGATGTAGAACGTGTAGACGCCGTCCGCCGGCACGTCGAGCCGGCCCGTCCAGCGGACCGCGACGTTGTCGGTGGTGCCGGCGTAGGCGCGCAGCGTGGGCAGCAGGTCGTCGACGTAGAGGGAGTTGTCGATCCGGGTGCCGGTGTACGACGCGAAGTCCAGTGCCGTGCCGCTGGACATCCGGTAGTAGTCGCCGCGCAGGCCGAGGTCGGAGGCCTCGGCGGACGGGCCGGACGCCGCGGCCGGTGCGGCGCTGACCTGGGCCGGCACCAGCAGCGCGGCTCCCAGCAGCAGTGGCAGCAACGCGACGAGTCGGCCGAGGAAGGGTATTCGGGGTCTGCCTGGGCTCATGCTCACCCTTTCCACAACGGAAAATGCTCACGCCTGAACCTGGTGCGCCAAAGCCGGAGGCCGGAGCGCAACACAGCAGGGAGGACCGCCGGAAGCGCACCGAACCGCCTTGTATAACGTTGGAAAAAATCGGCGCGGGAGCATGAAAGCAGGGCCCCACGACCCTGTCCAGACCCTGTGCAGCAACGAGTTGACGTTGAGTGATCCGGTCCGTCACAGGCACCCAGCCGGGCCGCGTGGCCGCGAAGGACCCCGGAAATACGGCCGTTGACCTGCGAGAATCCGGTCTCCCTCACACGCTGGGAACCCCGGAGCCCGCCCGGTGCGAGGCGACGCCGCCCGGGCCCGGAATGCGTCCGACTCGGCTGTGGGCGGCCGGGATTCCCGGGGGCTGGACACCGCTGGGCGCGCATGCTGTCATTCCACTCGGCAGCCGTCTCTGCAACGTTATAGAAGCGCTGACGCCGGGTCGGAGCACCGTCGTCGGCCGACCCACCCGCGCCGCCCGCCCCTCCCCGCGGCCGCGACGCGCCCTCGATGCGACCGCGGTGCACCCCGACCCCGACCCCGACCGCGACCGCGACCGCGACCGCGAGGCGCCCCCGGCCCCGACCGTCGCCGGCCCGGCGCCCTCCCGCCGTCCCACCGCCCTGTCCACCCCGACAGTTCAGGAAGGACGTCCCCTCATGGAACGTCGCACGTTCCTCAACGGCTCACTGGCCGTCGCCGGTGGCGCCGCACTGGCCGCGGCGCCGGCCCCGCCCGCACAGGCGGCCGCCCCCGGGCCTCCGGTGCGGCCGGCCGGCCCCGCCCGGCCCCTCAACGGACACCCGGGCAACCGGGCTCCGCTGCGCCAGGAGCCCTTCCTGCGCCTTCCCCCGGGCAGCATCACCCCCAAGGGCTGGCTGCGCGAGCAGCTCGACCTCCAGCTGAACGGCCTCGCCGGGCGCCTGCCGGAGATCTCCGGCTACCTCGACCCGGCGACCAGCGGCTGGGCCGTGCCCGAGCGGAACGGCTGGGAGGAACTGCCGTACTGGCTGCGCGGCTTCGGCGACCTCGGATACGTCACCGGCGACGCCAGGACGCTGGAGACGACCCGTGCCTGGATCGACCGCATCCTGGCCACCCGGCAGCCCGACGGCTTCTTCGGCCCGTCCACGCTGCGCACCGCGCTGAACGGCGGCCCGGACTTCTGGCCGTACATGCCGGTGCTGGACGCGCTGCGCACCTGGCAGGAGTACAGCGGCGACGACCGCGTCGTCCCCGCCCTCCAGGGGTGGCTGAAATACCTCGGCCGACAGCCCGCCGCACTGTTCGGGCAGGGCTGGGGCGCCGCCCGCTGCGGTGACACCATCGACACGGCCTACTGGCTGTACCGCCGCACCGGCGACACCTGGCTGCTGGACCTGGTGCACAAGATCCACGCCAACAGCGCCGACTACACCACCACCATCCCCACCTGGCACAACGTCAACCTGGCCCAGGGCTTCCGCGAACCGGCACAGTACGGCGTGCTGGCCGGCGACCCGGCCCTGCGCGACGCCACCTACCGCGTCTACGACACCGTGATGCGCCGGTACGGCCAGTTCCCCGGCGGCGGCTTCGCCGCGGACGAGAACGCCCGCGGCGGCTACCACGACCCCCGCCAGGGCTTCGAGACCTGCGGCATCGTCGAGTTCATGCACAGCCACCAGCTGCTCACCCGCATCACCGGCGACACGGTGTGGGCCGACCGCTGCGAGGAGCTGGCGCTGAACCTGCTGCCGGCCGCCCTCGACCCGCTGCACAAGGGCGTCCACTACATCACCTCCGCCAACGGCATCCAGCTCGACAACACCCCCAAGTCGCACGGCCAGTTCGACAACCGCTTCGCCATGCAGGCGTACATGCCCGGCGTCCACCAGTACCGCTGCTGCCCGCACAACTACGGCATGGGCTGGCCCTACTACGCCGAGGAACTCTGGCTGGCCGGCGCCGACGGCGGCCTGTGCGCCTCGCTCTACGCGGAGTGCTCGGTGCGCGCCGAAGTCGGCGACGGCACCACGGTCACCGTTGACGAGCGCACCGACTACCCCTTCGGCGAGACCGTCGCCTTCACCCTGTCCACCCCCCGGACGGTGCGTTTCCCGCTGCATCTGCGCGTCCCGGGCTGGTGCCGGGAGCCCTCGGTGCGGGTGAACGGCCGGCCCGTGCGGCCCCGCCACGACGGCGGCCACCTCGTGCTGGACCGCACCTGGCACCACCGCGACACCGTGGAACTGCGCCTGCCGATGCGTACCACCGTGCGCACCTGGGGCGCGAACGGCGACGCGGTCTGCGTCGACCACGGGCCGCTGACCTACTCCCTGCGGATCGAGGAGACCTGGACGCGCTTCGCCGGTACGGCGGACTGGCCCGAGTACGAGGTCCGGCCGGCCTCGCCGTGGAACTACGCCCTGGTACTGGACGAGAAGGACCCCACCCGCTCCTTCACCCTGGAGCACACCCGAGCCCGCGCCGCCAACCCGTTCACCCACGCCGGCACCCCGGTCCGCATGAAGGCCAGGGCGCGGCGTGTCCCCACCTGGCGGGCCGACGACCAGGACGTGGCCGCCCCGCTCCAGCGGAGCCCGGCGCGCACCACCGAGCCGGTCGAGCACATCACGCTGATCCCGTCCGCCGCCGCACGGCTGCGCGTCACGGCCTTCCCCACGGCGGGCGCGGGACGGCGGGCGCGCCAGTGGGCCGCGTGCACCGCGTCCTTCAGCGGCGTGGACAGCCCCCAGGCCCTGCTCATCAACGCCACTGCCGGGCCGGAGAGCTCCTTCGACCAGTCCATTCCCCGTTTCACCTGGTGGGACCGGACCGGCACACAGGAGTGGGTGCAGTACGAGTACGCCGAGCCGGTCCGTGCGAGCGGGGTGTCGGTCTACTGGTACGACGACACCGGCCACGGCGCCTGCCGGGTACCGCAGTCCTGGCACCTGGAGCACCGGTCTCCCACGGGCTCCTGGCAGCCGGTGGGCGGTGCTTCCGGGTACGGCACCGCCACCGACACCTTCAACACCGTCTCCTTCGACCCGGTGACCGCCACCGCCCTGCGCCTGCGGGCGGCACTGCGCCCCGGCGTCTCCGCCGGCGTGCTGGCCTGGCGGGTGCGCCTCATGTGAGGCTGCGCCCGGCACGCCGGCTGCCTCGAGTGACCGGGACGGACGACGCGGGCCGCGGCGCCGGCGCGCCGGGGCGCGGCCGTCAGCACTTGTCGTCGACGAGGGCGTCGAAGTCCCCCTCGCTCATGGCCCTGTCGTCGGCCCAGACCTGGCCCGGCCGGAGGGAGGCGAGGTCGCCGACGGTGAAGTGGACGTGTGCCCGGTACCCGCCGGACCCGCGGAAGCTCAGCGAGTAGGTCCGGCCGGGCAGCAGCCGCTGCCGGCCGAAGGTCTGCACGCGCCATGCGGGCGGCGGGGAGAAGACGGGGAAGACGACACGGCCGTGGACGGTCGCGTCCCATGCCTCCCACCCGCTGTCCTCCTCGGGGTCCTCCTCGGCCGTACGGCCCCCGCCGGAACCGTCGACGCCGGGCCGTGCGGCGGGGGAGGGCGGGGCGGAACCGGCCGGACCGGGCGCGGCCTCCCCGACGGGGGCGTCGCTCTCCGCCGACGGCCAGCTCCCCAGACCCATCCCGGAGACGGTCTCGTCCGCTCCGCACGGCCGCAGCTCGGCCACCGGCTGCCCGTCCTCCCCGTTCCGCACCGCCACCAGCGGCAGGTCCGGGGGAGTGCACCCGGTCACCGCGGTGAGACCCAACGCCAGACACGCCACCCCGCACACTCGTCTCATTCCGGCTCCCCCCTCGGACGCTCACTGAGAGAGTCGGGTCCGTCCCGCGGAAGAGTCGAGTGCCGTACGGTCTCGGTTCGGCCTCGCACGGGGCAAGGTGTCGAGGCGTGGAGGCGATCCTGCGGGCCCAAGGGCGCGCGAAGGCTCAGAGGGCGAGGGTGACCGCCGCTCCGACGCCGCCGAGGCCGAGGGCGAAGGCCGCCTCCGGCCAGCCGCCCTCTGCCCCCCAGGGCAGGAAGCGGTCCATCGCCAGCTTCCCGGGGCCGATGGCGGCGATCGCGAGGGCGACGACGGTGATGCACACGTTGTACTCCAGGCCACCGTCCGAGTCCCACAGGCCGTGGGCGGCGCTGACCGTGACCATCGCGTTGATCATGACGCCGATCAGGGCGGCGGCCGCCAATGGTGTGAGCAGGCCGGCGGCCAGCCCGAGGCCTCCGAGCAGTTCGGACAGGCCGCCGATCACGGCGAACAGTTTGCCCGGGCGGTAGCCAAGGCCGGCGAATCCCCTGCCGGTCGCGGTCAGGCCGGGACCGTCGAAGAGCCCGAAGACCTTCTGGGCCCCGTGGGCGGCCATGAGCAGGCCGAAGGTCAGCCGGATGAGCAACAGGCCGGCGTCGGCGGCGGTGACCGCCGGGGCGGTGGCGTGCTGCGCCCCCGGCCGCGTGGAACGAGCAGGACTTTTCGGAGTGCGCTTGGTCGACATGAGAGGGCTTCGGTGTGGACTGCCGGAACGGGTCGCCCCCCGGTCCAGGCATGCAGCGAGCACGATGTCGCGGACGAGCCCGGGCGGCTTCGCCGTTGCACGCCTGCCCCCGCCCGATTCTTCCGCAAGCGGTGACGTCGTGCACCGCGGCCGAACGGAACGGCAGGGGCCGGCCTCCCCGCCCCTCCCGCTCGACCACCGGACGCGTCAGCTCCACTTGGGGGTGGCATCGGCGCGACGGCTTCAGCACTGCCCGCCGCTCGGGCTGATCAGCAGCAGGGCGACGTCGTCGCTGCGGGGTGCGGAGCGCCGGGCTCGAGCGATCAGGCAGTCGGCCAGCGCGTCCATGGACGGGTCGCGGGAGTGCGCGAGCCGGCCGGCGAGGGCGCCGATCGCGTCGTCGATGTCCGTGCCCGGGGATTCGACGAGTCCGTCGGTGTACAGGGTGAGCACGGCGCCGGGCGGCAACGGGACCTCCGTCGTGAGGTAGTCGGCGGCGGGGTCGGTACCGAGCAGGAGCCCGGGCCGCAGTTCGAGCACCTGGGTGTGGCCGTCCGGGTGGCGCAGGACCGGCGGGAGGTGCCCCGCTGTGGCCAGGCAGGCGTGATGGCGGCAGAGATCGAGGGAGACGTAGAGGCAGCTGGTGAACAGGCCGGCGTCGAGGTCGGTGAGCAGGCGGTTCGCACGGGCGAGGGCCTCACCGGGCGGCGCGCCGGCCGCGGCGTGGACGGCGGTGCGGACCTGGCCCATGAGGGTGGCGGCCTGCACGTTGTGCCCCTGCACGTCACCGATGGCCGCGACGGCCGCCGTCCCGCCGAGGCGGATCAGGTCGTAGAAGTCGCCTCCGACCTCTGTGCCGTAGCTGGCGGGCAGATAGCGGGCGGCCACGTCGAGTCCGGGGACGCGGGGCAGCCCGCGGGGCAGGAGGCCGGCCTGGAGGTCGTGGGCGAGCTGCTGTTTGGCGTCGAAGAGACGGGCGCGGTCCAGTGCCTGGGCGATCAGCCCGGCGGCCGCGGTGAGGAGGGAGCGCTCCTCGGCCGGGAAGGTGCGCGGCCGGTCGTAGGCGAGGACCATCGAGCCGACCGGGCGGCCGGAGGTGATCAGCGGCAGGAACGCCCAGGCGGCCTTCTCGTCCTGCGGCACGGCGGGCGGGCAGGCCCGTGCCAGCTCGGTGAAGCAGCCGAAGAAGCCGGGGATGCCGGTCGTCAGAACCTTCACCGCGGGGATGCCGGAGGTGAGGGGGAGCCCGTCGAAGCGGTCCATGAGCCGGGCGGAGCAGCCGTGGTATCCGATGATCCGCAGTCTGCCCTCCTCTGCGGCCATCAGGGCCAGGTGCTGGCCGCCGAAGGCGGACAGCACCTGGCCGGCGACCCGTGCGACGACGTCCCGCACACCGACGGCGTCCGTGAGCGTGGCCGCAGGTGCATCAGCTGGTGCAGGGCGGAGGCGCGGCCGACGTCGGCGGCGGGTGCGGGGTGCACCACCCGCGGAGGGGACACGTCGTCCGGCGCGTCGGCCGGCACGAGGCGCACGCTGATGCCGGACGCGTCCGGATACAGGTGGAACTGCAGCCACTGGCCGGGAGGGCGCCGGGCGGTGAACGACGACGGCCGGCGGCTGAGCACCGCCGCCCGGTAGCGGTCCTCGGCGACCGGGCTGTCCAGCCAGGCGAGCGCCTCCCACGGCCGGGCGCCCAGGAGGTCGCGGACGCCCACCCCGAGCAGCTCCGCCGCGGCCGTGGTGAGGAAGGTGATCCGGCCGTCGGTGTCGAGCGCGCAGGCGCCGCCGGGCAGACGCTCGGCGAAGTCCACCGCGGCCTGGGCCTCGGCCGGGCCGGCGGTGCGGATGCGCGGGGCGCACACGACGCGCGGTTCGGACCCGCCCAGTGCGCGGCCGCTCTCCACGGCCGGGCGGAGGACCGTGGCCAGGCGGCGGCAGGCGCGCGTGATCGCCTCGCGCTCGTCAGTGCTCAGCTCGGCGGGGTGCGCGCTGGACCAGTGCAGTACGAGACTGCCGCATGCGCGCGAGCCGGTGCCGATCGGCGCGGCGGCCATGGTGAAGGGGTGCGGCAGTACGAGCGCCAGTTGCGGGTAGCGGCGCGCCGGCTCCTCCTGGCTGCCGATCCACATCGGACCGCGCCGCCGCAGGGCGTCACCCGCCGGGGTGGCGGCCTGCAGCGGGACTCGCGCCCAGGGCGCGGCGATGCTTCCGCAGATCCCGCTCAGTACCGCGAGCCGGAGTACCCGCCCGTCCGGGGAGAACGCGTAGACGGCGCCGGCGTAGGCACGGGTCTCGCGCAGGCAGTGGTGGAGGACAGGGTCAGTGCTTCGGCGCCCGAACCCGGGGAGCGAGGGTCGGCGGCCGTGTCGCGCACACTTCACCTCCCCGGAGACAGCCGTGGGTCGAGGAGAGCGGGCGGAGCCTTCTTCACGGGAACCCCCGCGTCTCGCCGCCGCCCGTTTCTCGTCGCTCACACGGTCAGGGGTACCGGGTGGATCTCGTCGGCGAGGTGACCGGCGCGTTCGTGGATACGCTGGACCGCCTCGGCCGAGGGTGCCTCGGAGAGGCAGTAGACCGTGCCGGACTCCGGATCCGCCCAGGCCTGCTCGAAGTGGACGCGTTCCTCCTCCTCGATGGCCTGATCGGCCCTGTGGGCCTCCAGCAGCTGGTCGGCCGTGATGCCCTTCATGTCGTGGTGGACGTCCATGAACCGGGGCATGGTGACGCGCCTCCTTCCGGCTGTCGTCCTCCTGGCGCACCACCGTGCCGCCGCATGGCCCGCCAGGCCCGTGGTGTCCATTTTGTTCCACTACGGCGGTGATGGCGACCGACGGACTTCGCTTCGAGCAGGGCGCGTGCGGGTCACCGCGCGTGGGCGGTCACCGCGAGCGGGTGGCGCCCCCACGCCGGTCGGGTTCTCCAGTGATCTGGTCGCCGGTGAGGCGGACGACGGTGGACTCGGCGGAGGCCAGGGACCCGCGCAGGCCCGCCTTGGCCGTGAGCGAACGCAGGGCGCCGAGCAGGGTGGCCCGACCGTAGTGCATGGCCCAGTCGAGAGGCAGCGGCTGTGGGCCCGGCCGCTCGGGCGGCCCGGTCAGGCGCCGCAGCACCCGTGCAGCGGAGTCCGGCCGCCCGGTGACGGCCTGACGGCAACCGCTGTCGCGGCAGCCCGGCGTCGTGAAGACCCAGAGTGATGCTCCTCACCAGTCCGCCGAGATGTATTTTGACATTCAATAATTAGCGGGGTTGGGATTACTCGCCACAGTGGTCGTCATGGCCTTGGGTGACGCGTCCGAGTTGGCTGGAACGTTGCGTCAAGCTGTCGCAACGTCGCAGCCCTATAGGTGTTTTAGTCGCAATTGGCCGTCGTTCGAGTGTCTTTTGTGAAGACGAGTCTGGTCTCGCTCCCAGGTATTCCCTGTCGGTGTTGGCGCGTTCTCGCTGCTGCGGGATATGCGGCGAATTCTGTGTGTGGAGCAACATGCGACGTCGGTGTTTTTCGGAGTGAGTTGGCGGCCTTGCGTGATGGTGGGGTGTTTGCGGTCTGTGTTCCTTCCTTGACAGAACGTGAGGTGAGGATTTGAATCCGGTCCACATTTGAAGATCTTGTGCTTGTGGGGGGAAGGCTGTGCGGGTGGGGTGGGGCGGCCGTGGTGCCGCAGCGGGCCGTGGGCCCAGGCGGCGCCGACCGGCTGGTGCGGCCGTGGCCGCGCTTGCCACGTGCATCGCGGCTTTGGGACTTCCAGGCCTGGAAGCAGCCGCGGCAGCGCAGGCCGATACGCGGACTCTGTCCGAGGGGCAGCGGGCTCTGACGCAGGCGCATGCATCGGGTGAGCGGGTGGAGGTGGTGGGGGAGCGGTCGGAGCGGACCTACCTCGCTCTACGCCAATCCCGACGGCTACACCTTCACGCTGGCGGAGTCGGCTGTTCCCGTGCGGGCGCGGACGTCCGACGGCGACTGGCAGAGGCCGGATGCCACGCTGGAGAAGCGCACCGACGGATCCGTGGCCCCGAAGGCTGCCGCAGTCCGCATGACGTTCTCCGGAGGCGGTGACACGGCGGCACTGGCCCGGATCTCCGAGCCAGGGAAGTCTTTGGAACTGGGGTGGCCGGGCAGACTGCCGGCGCCGAAGCTGGACGGTCCGAGCGCTCTGTATGCCGACGTGCTGCCGGGCGTCGACCTGAAGCTGACCGCGACGCCGGAGAGTTTCCAACCGGTGTTCGTCGTCAAGACTCCCGAGGCAGCCGGCCGTGACGAGCTGAAGAAGCTGACGTTCTCCCTGAAGTCCGAGGGTCTGAGCGTGCGCGAGGGGGCAGCCGGGAACCTCGCGGCGCTCGACGCGGACGGTCGTACGGTCTTCAAGGCGCCGCCGGCCCGCATGTGGGACTCGGCGGGGGATGCCGGAGATACAGGGACGCAGACACAACTGACGGTGACGAAGGCAGCCGGGGCCGCGGAAACCGAGCCCGCCGGGCCTGCCGACCCTGCCGAGGCCGCCCCGTCGGGTTCCGGTGTGGAGCCCGGCCAGGGCGACACGGTGGTGCACATGGACGTGGACGTCACCTCCGACTCGCTGTCCGTCGTGCCGGACGCCGACATGCTCACCAAGACCGAGCCCTCGGCGTTTCCGCTGTTCATCGATCCCACCGTGGCGTGGGGCGAGTCGGAGCGCACCCTTCTCCGCAGTGACGGTTACGAGTCCTACGGGTGGGGCAACGGCGATGACGACCAGGGCAAGGGTGCGGGCAAGTGCGGTACGTGGGGCGGCTACTACTGCGGTCCGGGCTATGTGCAGAAGCTTTACTTCGAGTTTTCCCCGTCCAGCCTGAAGGGCAAGAAGGTCCTGGACGCCACGTTCCGGGTGACTGAACCGTGGGCGTTCCAGTGCGATCCGCGCTGGGTGGACCTGGTGCGGACGAACAACATCTCGTCTTCGACCACCTGGTCCACGCGGCCCAAGGAATTGGACTGGATGGTCGACCGGTACGTTTCCGCGGGGCGGGGCTCGCTGTGTGACCCGGATGCGCGGCTGCGCCCATCGAGTTCCACGACAATCCGGACGAGTCGAACGAAAATCTGACACCGACCGTGAGGGACTTCGCCGCCGGCAAGTTCTCGAGACTGACCCTCGAGGTCCGGGCGCACGACGAGTCGGACGCCTCGGCCTGGAAGCGGTTCCGGAACGACGCGGTGCTGTCGGTGGTGTTCACAGGTCTGCCGGGCAAGCCGACCGATGTAGGCGTGAAGGGCGGGGGAACGAGCGCCAAGCCGGTGTGCGAGCGCAGCTCGAGCGACCCGGCGATCGTGTCCGACCCCGAGCCCCTGCTCCAGGCCAGGGCGCAGACCGCGCCGGGTGGCGAGACGGGTGCACAGCTGCGGGTCTACTTCGACCTTGACATCCAGAACAGCGACGGAACGTGGTCGGATGCCCCAGCGGGCAACGGCTCGCTGAGTCCCTCGACGGGCTACGTGGCCGACAACTCCGTCGTGGCGTTGAAGTGGTCCAAGCTGGGCGACAACAAACTCTACCGCTACCACGCCTGGACCTGGTCCTACAAGGACGACCGGTCCAGCTACCTCAGCAGCGCGGCGTCGGACGGCTACTGCTACTTCCGTATCGACTCCACTGCGCCCAAGCCTGGTTCGATCACCGTCGGTGCGCCGTACAGTGCGTGCACGCCCAATGCGTGCGCCCCGGGAGGCGGGCCGGGTGTGCCGGTGACGTTCACTTTCGCTCCGCATCCCGCCGACAGCAACGTCGTCTCCTACGAGTACAAGCTGTCCACGGAAAGCCAGTGGAAGCCGTCGAACGGCACGGTGCAGGTCGTGCCGCCGCGTTCGGGAACCACCACCCTCCAGATGCGAGGGCTGGACAATGTGGGCAACGGCAGGCGGGGAGACACGGCCCAGGTGGACTTCGTCGTCGCGGCAGGCGTGGGCCCGGTGGGCCGCTGGCACTTCGACGAGCCCAGCGGAGCCGCCCTCGATTCCGGGACGGCCACCGGCTCGACTCGGCACAGTGCCGCCTTGACGGGAGGCGCGGTACGCGATGAGCGCGGTCGACGAGGGCTGCTGACACATGACGCCAACGGCGCGCCGCTTGCGGAGCCGGTCACCGACAAGGGCCTGAGCCTGAACGGCACGAGCGCCTACGCCGCCACCAGCGCGGGAGTGATCGACACCCGAGCCTCGTACACGGTGTCCGCCTGGGTGCGCCTGAACTCCACCGATGCCTCGAACCAGACGATCCTTGGTCAGGACGGCGCCTACTACAGCGGCTTCTACCTGTCGTACCTGGGCTCGTCCAGGACATGGGCGCTGCGGACGTCTCCCACGGACGCCGCGGACGGCAACCTCAGCGATCAAATGGTGGTGGCCAAGCAGCCGGCGACAGCGGGAGCGTGGACGCATCTGGCCGCGGTGTACGACGCGCCGAAGAAGCAGATCAAGCTCTACGTCAACGGGATTCCGCAAGGAAGCGACACCGTCGCACCGTCCTGGCAGGCCGGCGGGCCGCTGCAGATCGGCCGGGTGCTGTGGCGCGGAAGCTACACGGACGCACTCGCCGGAAGCGTCGACGAGGTTACGGCCTGGCAGCAGGCGCTCACCGATGCGCAGATATCGGACGAGGCCAGGGCGATGACCTCTGAGGACTTCACGGGCGTGGAACTGGTCGCCAATTGGACGGCCGACCAAGGCAGCGGTACCACCGTTGCCGACACCACTTCCGGCTACGGCCGTTCCCTCACCCTGTCCGGTGGCGCGTCCCTGGACGGCGCATCCATCGTCCTGGACGGTGCGACCGGCGCGGCCACTACCTCGGGCCCGGTCGTGGACGACACGGGATCCTTCACGGTCACCACCCTGGCAGCGATCGACGCGGAGCGGCTCGCCGGGAAGAGTGTCGGCTATACCGGGCAGGTCCTCGGGCAGCGCACAGCCGACGGGTCGTCGTGGGGGCTGTGGTTCGAGCTGACGGGCAAGCAGACGGTCTGGGACGACATCGCCATGGAGGAGAAGACCCTACCGGTCGGCTTCTGGCGGTTCGGCCGTCTCAACACCGACGGCACCTTCAGCGCCGTCACTTCCGACGAGAGCGCGATGGTGGACGGACCGGTCCGGCTGACCGGTGTCTTCGACGCGCAGGACGCCACCGTCAGTCTCTACCTGGGAGCGACGCAGAACGACGAGGCCCAGGCCTTCACAGCGAAGACCGGATCGGGTGACTTCGCGGTCGGCAAGGGCGTCACCAGCGGACCTTGGCAGCACTACCTGCCTGGCCGGATCGCTGAGGTGCGGCTGTGGGCCGGTGCGATGGCCGGCTCGAAACAGATCGACGAAGCAGTGGGCGACTGAGGCGACAGGGTGAGGACGCCTGGCACGCAGCGCCCTCACCCCGGGACATGGCAGACCCGGCGGTCTGCGCACGACTTGCTGAACTCCTCTCCAGGGATCGGATAGGGCGAACCATGGCTTTTGGCATAGGCACCTCAAGACGGTGTCCGGGTTTCCGTGGCAGACGCACGGTACGACTGCTGGGGCAGTCACTGGCTCTGGCACTGCTGGTTTCCACGGGGCTCGCACAGGTGGCCCAGGCCGCCGAGCCCGGCGGCCTGGGCCGGCCTGACCTGCCTGGAACACGAGTCAGCAGGGTCAAGGAGTACGACGGGCCCGGCGCGACGAAGGCCCGCCAGAAGGTCGACCACTACAGGAAGGCCAACGAGGCCCAGGCTCGCCACGCCGGCCGGGAACGCAAGACCACCTGGCCCAGCCAGAGCAAGGCAACCCTCACACTGGCGCGTGGCCACGTGAGCAAGGCCAAGCCCGGCGGAACCCCGCTCACGTTGGCCCCGCAGCCCGTCAGCCCCAGCAAGCGTGCGGGTGCAGCAAAGAAGCAGGCCCCGGCCGGCGGCACGGCACACGTCCGCGTGCTGGACCAGAAGGCCGCCCGGAAGGCCGGTGTCACCGGCGTCCTGCTGACCGCCGACGCGGACACCGCGGGAACCGCTGAAGTAAGCGTCGACTACAGCGGCTTCGCCTCCGCCCTGGGAGGCGGATGGTCCCAGCGCCTGCGCCTGGTGCGGCTCCCGGCCTGTGCGCTGACGACTCCGCAACGGCCGCAGTGCCGCAAGCAGCAGCCTCTGCCGTCGCACAACCACATCGCCCGCCAGACCGTCTCGGCCACCGTCGACCTGTCCGCCGCACCGACCGGCCCGTCCGAGCAGCCGCTGCCGACCGCCCGGAGCGCCGCACCGGCCACGACGGTTCTCGCGGTCGCAGCCGCCGCCTCGGGAACCGGGCAATCGCCCTCGGGCACGGGAAGCTACTCGGCCACACCACTGTCACCGTCCTCCTCATGGCAGGCCGGCGGCAGCTCGGGCTCCTTCACCTGGTCCTACGACTTCACCCTGCCGCCCGCAGCGGCCGGACCGGTGCCGCCGCTGTCCCTGTCCTACGACTCCGGCGGTCTGGACGGCCGCACCGCGACCACCAACAACCAGGGCACGCCGGTGGGTGAAGGCTTCGGCCTCACGGAGTCCTACATCGAGCGCAGCTACAACTCCTGCGACGTCGACGGTCACGACGACGTGTTCGACCAGTGCTGGAAGTACGACAACGCCCGCTTGGTCCTGAACGGCCATTCCACTCGTCTGATCAAGGACAAGGACAGCGGCAAGTGGCATCTGGAGAACGACGATGCCTCCACGGTGACCCGCTCCACGGGGGCCGACAACGACGACAGCGACGGCGAGTACTGGACCGTCGTCACCGGCGACGGCACCAAGTACGTCTTCGGCCTGAACAAGCTGGACGGCGCCACGACCCAGCGCACCAACTCCACCTGGACGGTCCCCGTATTCGGTGACGATTCCGGCGAACCCGGTTACACCGGCGGCGCCGCCTTCGGCGACCGTGCCCTCACCCAAGCCTGGCGATGGAATCTCGACTACGTCGAGGACACCCACGGCAACGCCGCAACGTACTGGTACACGGCGGAGTCGAACTACTACAAGAAGAACAAGTCGACGACCGCCGCCGCCTCCTACACCCGAGGCGGCCACCTCGACCGCATCGAGTACGGTCTGCGCAAGGGTGCGCTGTTCACCGACAAGGCGGACGCCAAGGTCACCTTCGGGTACGCCGAGCGGTGCACGGCCTCCGACTGCTCCAGCCTGACGAAGGACACCGCCGACAACTGGCCGGACGTGCCGTTCGACGCGATCTGCTCGAAGGACGACTCCGACTGCAACGCGTCCGGACCCTCGTTCTTCACCCGGAAGCGCCTGACCGGCATCGACAGCTTCTCCTACAACGCCGGCACCAGCGCCTACGATCCGGTGGACTCCTGGACGCTTGAGCAGCAGTACCTGGACGGCATGGACATCGGCGACAGCTCCGACCAGGTGCTCACGCTGAAGTCGCTCACCCGCACCGGCAAGGCGGCCGGAACCAGCATCAAGCTCGATCCGGTCTCCTTCACCTACCAGATGCGGCCCAACCGGGTCGATGCCACCGACGACATCCTGCCGCTGACCAGGCCCCGCATCTCCACCATCGTCTCGGAGACCGGTGCGATCACCACCGTCACCCTGTCCGCCGCGGAATGCAAGCGCAGCGCCGTGCTGGACGCGCCCCAGGACACCAACACCCGTTCCTGCTATCCCCAGTACTGGCACATCAACGGTGCCGAAAACGCCTCCGTCGACTGGTTCCACAAGTACCGGGTGCTGGCAGTGACGGTCTCCGACCCGGCCGCGAACAACGCGGCTGTCGAGTACGCCTACGACTACAGCGGCGCCGCCTGGCACTACAGCGACGACCCCTTCACGCCGAAGAACGAGAGGACCTGGTCGGACTGGCGCGGCTACCGCCAGGTCACCGCCTGGACCGGAGCGACGCCTGTCACCCGCTCCAAAACGGTCTCGCTCTACATGCAAGGGATGGACGGCGACAAGAACAAGGACGGAACCACCAAGACCGTGTCCGTCGAGCCGCTGTTCGACACCGACGTGGACTTCGGCTCCGCCACCGACAGCGAGCAGTACAAGGGCCTGCTGCGCCAGGAGGCCACGTACAACGGCAGCCAGCCCATCAGCACCACTTTCAGGAGCTACGTCCACAAACAGACCGCCAGCCAGACCGTCCCCGACGCCGACCCCCAGGTCGCGCTGTGGGTCCACGACTCGACGACCTACACCAGCACCTACCTCACCGCGTCCAACAGCTGGCGCAGCAATGGCACCACAGCCCGCTACGACGACCTGGGCATGGTCAGCTCATTCGACGACCACGGCCAGATCGGCAAGGCAGGGGACGAGACCTGCACGCGCACCTGGTACGCGCGCAACGCCGACCTCGGCATCACCAGTCTGACCTCCCGGACCCGCACCGTCGCCCGCCAGTGCTCCACCGTCGACACCTCACTCAACCTGCCGGCCACCACCGCAACACGCGGTGACGTCCTCACGGACGTCGCCACGGTCTTCGACACCCCGAGCGCCACCTCCTGGTCAGCAGCCCAGAAGCCCACCAAGGGAGAGGTCTCCTGGACAGGCCGGGCCACCGGCTACGCCACCACCGCAGACGTCAACGGCGACCGCATGCCGAGCGGCTGGCAGACCGTCGCCACCACGACGTACGACGGGCTCGGCCGCCCACTGACCACCACCGACACCGCGGGACACAAGACCTCAACCGCGTACACGCCTGCTGACTCGGGGCCGCTGACGCAGACCATCGCCTCGGACCCCAAGCAGTACCGCACCGTCACCTTCCTGGACCCCAGGCGCGGTCTGTCCCTGCGCACCTACGACGCCAACTCCAAGAAGACCGAGCTGAACTACGACGCCCTGGGCCGCCTGACCGAGGTGTGGCTGCCCAACCGGATCCGCGGCAGCCAAGCACCCAACACCACCTTCGCCTACCACCTGGACCACACCCACCCGTCCTGGGTGTCGACCTCGACCCTGAAGAAGGACGGCGACACCTACAACACCAGCTACGCCCTCTATGACGCTCTCCTGCGCCCCCTGCAGACCCAGTCACCGACCCCGCAAGGCGGCCGTCTGCTGACCGACACCCGCTACGACACCCGCGGGCTCGCCTATCAGACGTACGCGGACATCTTCGACAGCACCAGCAAGCCCAACAGCACCTACACCCGCGCCGAATACGGCGAGGCCCCCACCCAGACGGAGACCGTCTTCGACGGAGCCGGCCGTGCCACCACCAGCACCCTGTACGTCTTCGGGACGAAGAAGTGGTCCACGAGCACCAGCTACACCGGCGACTCCACGGCCGTCACCGCTCTTGAGGGCGGCTCGGCCCACCGCACCATCACCGACGCCCGCGGCCAGACCGTCGAATCACGCGAATACGAGTCCCAGAGCCCGGCCGACAGCGACTTCGGCACCGGCCCCGGCGCTCGCTACACCTCCACGAAGTTCACGTACGCCCTGGACGGCCAGAAAGACTCCGTCACCGGTCCCGACGGCGCCAAGTGGACCTACGTGTACGACCTGTTCGGCCGCCAGATCAGCACCACCGACCCCGACCGCGGCACAACGACCACCGACTACAACTCACTCGACCAGATCACCAAGTCCACGGACTCCCGCGGCAGCTCGATCCTGACCGACTACGACGAACTCGGCAGGCCCACCGGCACCTGGAACAGCTCCAAGACGGACGCCAACCTGCTCACCAGTTACACCTACGACACGGTTCTCAAGGGTTTGCCCGCGTCCTCCACCCGTTATGTCGGCGGCAAGGCGGGCATGGCCTACACCACGGCCGTCACCGCCTACGACAGCCTGAGCCGGCCCACCAGCACACAACTCCGGCTCCCCGACAGTGACCCCTTGGTCAAGGCCGGCCAGTCCGCCACGCTGCCGTTCGAGACGTACTACAACATCGACGGCACCCAGCAGTACACCAAAGAACCCGCGATGGGCGGCCTGGAGTCGGAGATCATCGGGTTCACGTACGACGATCTGGGCGATCTGACCTCGATCGGCGGATCGACCGGTTACCTGCGGAACCTGTCGTACTCGGCACTCGCCCAGCCCGAACAGCTCACCTTGGGCACCGGCGGTACCGACAGCAAGAACATCTATGTCACCAACCGCTACGAGACCGGCACAGGCCGCCTGCTCCGCAGTCATGTCACTGACCAGACACACCCGTACATGCTGCAGGACCTGAACTACACCTACGACCAGACCGGCAACGTCACCGCGATCAGCGACCCGACAACGACGGGTGGAAGCAGCTCAGCCGAAACCCAGTGCTTCGCCTACGACGGCCACCAGAGACTGACCGAAGCCTGGACACCAGCCTCACAAAACTGCGCCGACACCCGCAGTGCGTCCAGCCTCTCCGGCCCAGCGCCGTACTGGACCAGCTACACCTACAACAACGCCGGACAGCGCCTCACCGAAACCGTCCACAAGAACACCGGCGACGCGAAAACCACCTACTGCTACACCAAGCCCACCCAGCCCCACATCCTGACCGGCACCACAACCAAGACCGACTGCACCAGCCCCGAACGCGCCTACGTCTACGACACGGCCGGCAACACCACCACACGCCCGGGCACGTCAGGAGCCCAGGACCTGAAGTGGTCGCCGGAGGGCAAGCTCACCAAACTCACCGAAGCCGGCGCCTCCACCAACTACATCTACGACGCCAACGGCTCACTCCTGATCCGCGCCACCGACAACGGCGAACGCATCCTCTACGCCGGCGCCACCGAACTGCACCTGCGAGCCAACGGCACCAGCTGGGCTCAGCGCTACTACGGCGCCGGAGGCGTCACCGCCGCGTCCCGCTCCAATGAGTCGGGGACGAACAAACTCACCTACCTGACCGGCGACCACCACGGCACGTCCACCCTCGCCTTGACCTGGGACACCCAGGCCTTCACCAAGCGCTACACCACCCCGTTCGGCGAGGACCGCGGCAAGCCCCAGTACGGCCCCTGGCCCGACGACAAGGGTTTCCTGGGCAAAACCAGAGACGCAAAAACAGGCCTGACCCACATCGGCGCCCGCGAATACGATCCGGCAATCGGCCAGTTCCTCAGCGTCGACCCCGTCCTGGACACCACCGACCCGCAATCCCTCAACGGCTACAGCTACGCCGACAACAGCCCCGTCAGCCACAGCGACCCCAGCGGCATGTGGCTCGACGACGGCACCGGCCACAGCGAGCCCCGTGACCACGGCGACATAACATCAACTACCGGCGTCCCTCGAGGCGGTACCCACAAGGACCACTGCTACTACACCTGTGGTGGAGGTGCGTCTCACCACTCTGCGAGTCGCGGGACAACATACACGAATTCTGCTGAGCTCGTTTCATTGCTTCCTCAGAACGTGGGGCCTGACCGACTGAAGCAAATTTGGGTTCAGTACGGCTACGGTATCGATGGCGGAGGCTATTGGGATTCGCCGGTTGGCGATGGCGACCGCACCGCGATGGCATGCTTTGGGCGCACCGCATGCCAGCAGGCCGCAACCATCTTCATGAACACGCACGACCTGGCGAAGGCCAAATTCGCCGCTGCCACGTACTGCATCTACCACGCAAAACGCTGCGGTATCGATGAAGGCGCCTACGGTGCCATGCAAAACACCGTCGAGGCGGTACCGATCCTCCTCGCCGGCGAAGCGGCCGCAGCCCTGCGAGGGATACGTCGCGCAGCGAACTCGTGTCACAGTTTTGTGGACGGCACCGAGGTACTACTCGCGGATGGCAGAACAAAAGCAATTGAAAAGGTCGAGGCCGGGGACGAGGTAACTGCTACAGATCCTGAAACCGGCAAGACCATGACGCGCAAGGTCATCGACACGATCGTCACCAGAGACGATAAAGAATTCGTTGACCTCACGGTCTCGCCTTCGGACCATGGCAAGACAGAAGGGTCCGTGATCGCCACGGCCACCCACCCCTTCTGGTCGCCGTCCGAGCACGCGTGGGTCGACGCCGGTAATCTGCGTCCGAGCATGACCTTGCGTACGGCCGACGGCCAAACGGTCCAGGTCTCCGCCACCCGCCATTTCACCAGGCACCAGACCACCCACGACCTCACCATCGAGGGCATTCACACGTACTATGTGCTGGCGGGACAGACTCCGGTCCTCGTTCACAATTCGAGTGGAATCTGCGGAACGGCGGCGCTGGAGAACGGGGACTGGCAGCATATTCTGGACCGTCACCGGCCCGGTGGTGCGCTGGTCGACGACGAGGCAGGTATCTTCATCGGCAAGGAGAAGAAGGTCCGTCAGAGGATTGCTGACACCATCAATCGCGGCACTCCCAAGCCGAACACGCCAGACCCTGCTACTGGAGCACCACGACCCGGCCAGATTTACGAGTGGGACTTCGGTGACACCATCGGAAGGGCTGGTCCGGCAAATGGGGGCGGAGATTTGACTAGCATCCGCGTGATCGTGAATGACGGAAAAGTCGTGACCGCCTTCCCGTTCTAGGTGAGAGAGTTCCTGAAAGGAGAAACCATGATTCATCTTTCCTTCTCTCTCCCAGGGCCGGGTTCACCCTGGCGGAGGACCTGGGAGGGGGCCAAGCAGGGCGATCCTGCGGGGCTTGCAGAGATTGACCTTCGCTACAAGTGCTTCGGCGTCAATGTCGAGATGCTCGTAGATGACGTAGAGGTCATCTCAAAGCGAAGATTTGTGACGCTCGTGGATCT
Organism: Streptomyces sp. NPDC004065; assembly: GCF_044903565.1. NCBI lineage: Bacteria > Bacillati > Actinomycetota > Actinomycetes > Kitasatosporales > Streptomycetaceae > Streptomyces > Streptomyces sp. NPDC004065. The sequence continues at coordinate 117,429 of NZ_JBJDQT010000028.1, forward strand.
GGCCCTTTCGCTCTCCCACGCAGAGAGGCGTATCTCATCAGGAGAAGATGCGGCGTTCGGCTTCACAGAGAGCGAAGAGGTTATCCATCTGTGTCGCGATGGCGATCTCATTGCCTTGACCTCATCAAAACGACCCTGGCGAGTTACTGTCGAGCGTGAAGAGCTCGTGAGTGCTTTTTCCGGATTCCTTCGAGAGGCGCATGCGTGTCTGACTTCAGAGATCCCTGGATTGGCTGTTAATCCGGTGATTCGGCAAATATTGCCGGAATAGCTCGAACTATTCTCGAAGTGAATGCAGAGTGATACGCGGAGGCCCCGCCGGAGTTATTTCCGGCGGGGCCTCTGGGGCTCTTGACGGCAACGCTGACGGCAACGTCAGCGGACGACGGCTGTGGTAGGTGGGTCGTCGGGGTCGTCGTCCTGGCCGCCGAGGGCGTGGCCCAGGGCATCGATGGCGTCACGCTGGAGTCGGAGTCGCACGTGGGCGTAGACGCCGGCGGTGACGCCGATGTGGGCGTGGCCGAGGAGTTCCTTGATTACGACGAGGTCGACGCCTTGTTCCAGGAGCAGCGTGGCGGTCGAGTGGCGGAGGTCGTGGAAGCGGATGCGGCGGAGCCCGGCCCGGTCGAGGAAGCTGCGGAAGCGGCGTGTGAGGTTGGCTGGGTCGAGAGGCCGTCCAGTCGGCGTGGTGAAGACGAGGCCGCTGTCTCTCCAAGCTGAGCCTGCGATCTCACGCTCCCTGATCTGTTGCTGCCTGTGCTCCTTGAGAGAGCGGATGCACTCGGTCGGGAGCGCGATCCGGCGCTCGGATGCCAGGGTTTTGGTGGGCAGATGCGTGAGGCCGCCGGTTCGGGTGCGTTGGAGCGAACGGCGGATGCTGGCAGTTCCGTTGCTGAGGTCGAGGTCTTCCCAGTGGAGGCCGAGGAGTTCGCCTTTGCGGAGTCCGGTGCGCAGGGCGAGTGCGTACAGCGCGTGGAGTCGGTCGGCGCGGGCTGCGTCGAGGAACTGGCGGGCTTCGGTTGCGGTGAACGGTCGGAATCGCCGAGGCCGAGGTGCGGTGGCCTTGACGATTCGGGCGACGTTGCGGGGCAGCTCGTCTTCGCGGACGGCGTGCTCCAGCGCCGACTTGAGCACCGAGTGCACGTACGTCACGGTCAAGGGGGACAGTCGCTTCTGGCAGCACTCGCCGACCGCGCAGCAGGCCTTCCGTTCGGCGTCCAGCCCTTGGGTGCAGCACTGGCAAGTGGCGCGCAGGCGGTCGAGGAAGGTGCGCACGTCTTTGGCGGTCAGCCGTGCGACCTTCTTGGTGCCGAGGCCGGGCATGAGGTGGAGGCGGACACAGGCGGCGTATCGGACGTGGGTGTTCTCCCGAAGACGATGGACGGCGACGCCATTCAGCCAGTAGGTCAGGTAGTCGCCGACAGTGCTGTCGGCGGTGGCTACGGGGAGGCCGCGGTTGCTGTCGGCGATCTTTTCGGCGAGTTTGTCGGCCGCCTCTCTGCGGGTGGTGCTGTAGACGCGGACGCGTTTGCGGGTGCCGTCGGCGGCGAGGACGTAGCCGGCGGCTTCCCAGCGGCCGTCCTTGCGCTGGTAGATGGTGCCTTCGCCGTTGGCGCGGGCTGTCTTGCGCTTGGGGGCGGTCATCGGGTGGCCTCTTCCAGGTGGCGCTGGACGTAGTCAGCGAGGGCGTGGGTGGGGATGCGGCGGGCGCGGCCGATGGTCAGCGAGGCCAGGCGGCGGGTGCGTAGGAGGTCGTAGAGGGCGGAGCGGCCGATCTTGAGGCGGGCCATCGCTTCGGGGACGGTGAGGAGTTCGTCGTCATGCACGAGTGGTCACCGCCGGTTCGCGCGTCGGTCCGCCGCCGATGAGTGCAGCGAGGCGTTCGAGGTCGGGGGTGAGGCCGGTGCCGTCGTAAGCCCAGTGGGCGATGACGAGGGTGGTCGGGGAGGGCGGAGGGGTGTGGCGGCGGTGCCATGCGGCGCGGGCGTTGCGGAGGGCTCCGAGGGTGGTGGAGTAGGCGCGGGTCTTGGTGGAGAAGTGGCCGCGGAATCCGAGCATGTGGGCCCACTTGCGCAGGTTCAGGTGCTTGAGGTTGTCGCGTGCGCCGAGGGTCCATGCGGTGCGGATCATGCGTGCGGCGTGCTCGGGCACGTACTCGAACCAGAGCTCGGTGATCCTCTTCAGCCGGTGGTCGAGGGTGCCGGTCGCGGCTTCGGTGCCCTTGGTGGCGTACTTGGCGACGTATCCCGCGACCTTGCCCTCAGTGATCGCGGTCCCGCCCTCGAAGGCCGTTGACCGGATGATCCGGGTGTCGATCTGCTCGCCGAAGGTGAAGGAGCGGGCGCAGCCGTTGACCTCCGGCCCGTCGACGTGGGCCCGAGAGGCCGCGAGCCGGATGGCATCGGCGAGGAGCTCCGGGGTGGCCCAGGCGGGTGGCGGGGCGTAGGGGCCTGCGGGGCCGTCGAGGCGGATCACGGCGTGGAAGTGGATCAGGCCGCGCCGTTGATATTCGGCGACCTTGGCGTACGAGACCGGGATGAACTCGTGCAGCAGGCGCTGCGGGATACCAGCTGCGGCGGCGATGGTGCGGCGCAGGTGGAGCATCAAGCGGGCCCACAGAGCTGGGGCGTGGGCGTTCCACAGCACCGCGCCGGTGTAGTCGTACCGCTCGGGGTCGAGCGGGGTGCCGAGGAGCGTGTCACCTTTGGTGTGGGGGCGTCCGCAGCGGCAGCGCGCGGAGCCGTTGACGCGTCGTCCGTGGACCGGCCCTTACGACGGGGCGGTGAGCGTGGCGAAGACGCGGGGGCGGGCAGCGACCTGGTCGGGGATGTTCTTGCCGCCGCGCAGGCCGGCGGCGATGAGGTGGTAGGTGTCCTGACGGTAGAGCTCGGCGCACGAGGGGCAGCGGGTGCTGCGACGGTTGCCGCAACGCACCAGGAGGTGCCCGGCGGGCAGTTCCTTGGACTTCAGTTCGCGCAGGATCTCGCCGGTGAAGGCGTCGATCTCGGTGCGATGGCCTTCGAGCCGGATCGGCTGGGCACAGCCGCCGAGCGAGGACAGTTGCCGGACGAGACCCGGCAGGTCCCGGTACCCGGTGAATGACGGCTGTACCGCCGTGGCCGGTTCGGGGCGGGGGATTGTGGCGGTGAGGTTGTGCGGTGGCATGCTGGCGGGACCTCTCTGCGCTGCGGCACACGCGTGTGCCGTGGACGGATGGGGAGGAAAGACCCCGGCAGGGGCGAGGGTTTGGCGACTACACGTCCTTGCCGGGGATCACTGCGGTACGGACTCGGTCCGGAGCGGGACGGGCCCGCTCGGGCGGCTGGCCGGTGCTGGTCACGCAGCCTTGTCCAGGTCGACGTGGGCGGGCAGCTCGCGGACCTTCAGCCCTTCGGTGCACATGAGGTCGTTGATCTGCCAGCAGGCTTCGGTGGGCAGGTAGACCGAGCGCAGCCGGACGGGGGTGCGCATGTCGCCGACAGAGGCGATGGAGACGCCCTGGGGCATGGTGCGGTCGGCGGCGGTGATGTCCAGTTCGCGACCGTCGGGGAAGAGGTGCAGGAAGTCCTCGACGGTGTCGACGCGGTGGCAGATCCGGGCGGACAGGTTGGTGCGCACGGCGGTGGTGAGCACGTCGGCGGAGGGCTTCTGGGTGAGCAGCCACAGCCGGACGCCGAACTTGGCGCCCTGGCTGGCGATGGCCAGCAGTTCGGCCTCGAAGCGTTCGCGGGCCTTGCGGTCGGGGTGGCGGGTGTAGTTCGCGACCTCGTCGATCACCACGAGCAGCAGCGGCAGCTCGGGACTGAAGTCGGTGATGCGGTCGGTGCGGCCGGACCAGAACAGCCGTTCCCGGCGCTGCATCTCCTCGCGCACCCAGCGCAGGATCTCGGTCGGCTCGTCGGGATGGACGGCGTCGGAGACCTTGTAGGCGGTACGCCACCAGGGAGCGACAGCGCCAAGGTTGGGGTCGATCACGACCAGGCGCACGTCCGCATGAGCGAGGCGTAGGCGAGCAAGGCGTTGACGGTGATCGACTTGCCGGAGCGGGTGACGCCGGCGATGAGGGCGTGGGCGGAGTAGGCGAGGTTGAGCACAACAGGGGTGCCGTCCTCGTCCCAGCCGAGCAGCACGTCATCGGTGGAGACGAACTGACCCGGTCGGCATACGGGGGAGCCGTCCGGGCCGAGGAGTGGTGAGAGTGGGAGGACTACTACAACTACCATCGCCCCCACGGCGGCCTCGGCGGCCAGACACCCTACGAACGCCTCAAGCAGAAGACCACGACTCAGGCGTAAGAAGCCGTGCTCTATCGATCTTGGTGAGCGTGAGTTCGAGATCGTCGACTCGGTCGGGTGATCTTCTGGCTGGCCGGGCATGAGTGCGGGGCCTCCCGCACAGCTCGTGGGTGTCGAATCCAACCGAGCAACAGGAGGCCCCTGGTGCTGCAGTCTTCCGTGCCGGCGCTGATGTCGTCCAACTCGGCGTCCTTGTCGTGTGATTGTCTCGCTCACCGGTTCGGGAACGCCGGGGACCGGCCGTACAGGCGACCGAAGTATCCGTCCGACATGAGCGACGCGGAGTGGGCGGTCGTACGTGACGCGATGCCGGTCCCCGGCTGGTTGGAGGGCCGCGGCGGGCAGCCGGAGAGCTATTGCCATCGGCAGATGGTCGACGCGGTGCGCTACCTGGTCGCGGGCGGCATCACCTGGCGGGCGATGCCCGCGGACTTCCCCGCGTGGGACCGCGTCTACGCCTTCTTCCGGCGCTGGCGGGACAAGGGCCTGGCCGCCGAGTTCCACGACCGGCTGCGTGACCGGGTCCGCATGACTGCGGGCCGGGATCCGGAGCCGACGGCGGCCGTCATCGACGCGCAGTCGGTGAGGGGAGCCGCGTCGGTGCCGGCCGCGACCAGGGGCTTCGACGGCGGAAAGAAGGTCAACGGCCGCAAGCGGCACATCGTGGTGGACACCCTGGGACTGTTGCTGGCCGTGATGGTGACCGCGGCCTCGGTCACCGACCGGGATGCGGGGCAGACCCTGCTGGTCCGGCTGCGTGAGCGGCACTGGCGCGTCACGCGGGTGTGGGCCGACGGAGGCTGTACCGGGCGCCTGGTCGACTTCGCCCGCGGTGTCCTGCGCGTCGCGCTGACGGTGGTCAGACGCAGCGACGACACCAGCGGCTTCACCGTATTGCCGAAGAGGTGGCTGGTGGAGCGCACGTTCGCGTGGCTGATGCACTGACGCCGACTGGCCCGCGACTACGAGACGCGCACCGACACCTCGGAGGCGGTGATCCGGTGGTCGATGAGCATGGTCATGAGCCGCCGGCTCGTGCGGCGGGCACGCTGAACAGCCCCGGGCGTTCCTCCGCCAGCCAGCCCCGTGCGGCCAGGCGCTTGGCTTTCGATCGCACCCCTTCCACCTTCGCCGGGACCGGCTCCAGCCCGACAGCCGCCGCGAGTTGCCGGCAGTCCATCGCCTCGCCGTGCGTCCCGTTCCCACCGGCCAGGACGTCCATGATCCGCTGGTAGTCCGGCGCGAGAACCGTCGGGGCGAGTCCTTCCTGCCAGTGCGGCACCACCGAACCGGGCACCGCCGCCGTGACCTGCACTGGCCGTTCGCCGGCCACCACGACTGGCGGGACGGACTCGCCACCGCGAGGCTCAGCCAGAACCTCGCCCACCGTCTCACGGGCGATCACGAACCGCTCCCACACGGCCTCGGCCTCCCGCAACTCGGCCTGAAGGGCCTCCACCCGCTGCCGAGCGGCGCGTTCACGCTCCTCCAGCAACCCCATCACCGACGGCATCCCGGCACCTCCACCGAAGAGACGACACGATGCCTCGTCCCTGCCGCCGAAACACCGCACCTACACCTGACCAGCGGAAACGCACCCGTCACTCTCGGAAAGACAACAGCTTCTAATCGGTGATCGTCAGTGGCACACCGGCCAAAGCCCACTCCACCGCCCTCACGCACGTAGCCGTCTGACGGCAACGCCGACGGCAACACGGGCGCACAGCAGGGCACTTCCACGCACATCCACGGACCGGCCGGAATTCGCTGACCAGCGAAAATGCAGGTGACGCCCGCCGGGCGAGCACACGTACTATGTGCTGGCTGGGCAGACGCCGGTCCTCGTTCACAACAGCGGAGCGGGCCCTGACCCCACCTCCTTCTCGAACTTGCTTCCGGCAGATAGAGCGTGTCTGAAAGATCGTGTAAGTCCGTGATGTGACAGGCTGGCCGAGGCCCGACCTCGGGCCCTGGTCAGCCGGGACGGACGGACCATGACG
>NZ_JBJDQT010000029.1:0-121019 GCF_044903565.1 Streptomyces sp. NPDC004065
GATGATCGCGATCGGACCGGACCGCTTCCGCGAGATGCTCGACGGCTTCAGGATCGTCGACGACCACTTCCGCAACGCGCCCGCCGAGGCCAACGTGCCGTTGCTGCTGGGGCTGCTGGGCATCTGGTACGGCAACTTCTTCGACGCGCAGTCGCACGCGGTGCTGCCGTACTCGCACTACATGTCGAAGTTCACCGCTTATCTGCAGCAGCTGGACATGGAGTCCAACGGCAAGTCCGTGCAGCGCAACGGGGAGCCGGTGCAGTGGCAGACCGGGCCGGTGGTGTGGGGCACGCCCGGCACCAACGGCCAGCACGCCTACTTCCAGCTGATCCACCAGGGCACGAAGATGATCCCGGCGGACTTCATCGGCTTCGCCGAGCCGGTGGGGGAGCTGAGCGAGGGGCTCAAGGCGCAGCACGATCTGCTGATGGCCAACTTCTTCGCGCAGACGCAGGCGCTGGCGTTCGGCAAGACGCCCGAGGAGGTGCGGGCGGAGGGGGTGCCGGAGGAACTGGTCGCGCACAAGAGCTTCCGGGGGAACCATCCCACGACCACCATCCTGGCGCGGGAGCTGACTCCGTCGGTCCTGGGGCAACTGGTCGCGCTCTACGAGCACAAGGTGTTCGTGCAGGGCGCGGTGTGGAACATCGACTCCTTCGACCAGTGGGGGGTGGAGCTGGGGAAGGTGCTCGCCAAGCGGGTCGAGCCGGCGTTGACGGAGGGGGCGCGGGTGGAGGGGCTGGATGCGTCGACGCGGGCGTTGGTCGGTACGTACCGGGAGTGGCGGGGGCGGTGAGGGGTCTTGTTCCCGGGGCTCTGCCCCGGGGGCCCCGGCGGGGGCTGTGCCCCCGCGGCCCCGGTTTGGCTTTGCCCACCCGCCCGCCCGTCTCGGTGGGGTGAGGGGTCACCGTCCCTGGGGCTCCGCCCCAGACCCCGGGCGGGGGCTGCGCCCCCTGCACCCCCCTTTGCCCCATCCGACCCGCCCGACTCGGTGGGCTGAGACGGCACCGCCGCGGGGCTCCGCCCCGGACCCCATGCGGGGCTTCGCCCCTGCACCCCAGCGGGGCTCTGCCCGGGACTCCGGGCGAGGGCTTCGCCCCTGCGCCCCGGCCTCGGCGGGGCTCCGCCCCGGACCTCATGCGGGGCTTCGCCCCTGCACCCCAGCGGGGCTCCGCCTCGGACCTCATGCGGGGGTTGCGCCTCCTGCACCCAGCGGGGCTCTGCCCGGGACTCCGGGCGAGGGCTTCGCCCCTGCGCCCCGGCCTCGGCGGGGCTCCGCCCCGGACCCCATGCGGGGCTTCGCCCCTGCACCCCAGCGGGGCTCCGCCCCGGACCTCATGCGGGGGTTGCGCCTCCTGCACCCAGCGGGGCTCCGCCCGGGACCCCGGGCGAGGGCTTCGCCCCTGCGCCCCGGCCTCGGCGGGGCTTCGCCCCGGACCCCATGCGGGGCTTCGCCCCTGCACCCCAGCGGGGCTCCGCCTCGGACCTCATGCGGGGGTTGCGCCTCCTGCACCCAGCGGGGCTCCGCCCGGGACCCCGGGCGAGGGCTTCGCCCCTGCGCCCCGGCCCCGGCGGGGCTCCGCCCCGGACCCCATGCGGGGCTTCGCCCCTGCACCCCAGCCGGGCCCCGCCCCGGGCCCCACGCCAGGCTTCGCCCCTGCACCCCGGGCGGGGGCCAAGCCCCGCGCGGTCCCCGCCTACGCCACCGCGCTCAGGGTGTCTGCCAGGCGGCGGTGGGAGGCTCGGGTGGCGGGGACGGTGGAGAGGGCTGTTGCTCCTGTGGTTGCGGCCAGGACGAAGAGGAGGAGGAGCAAGGGGGAGGGGCCCGTGGCGATGCCCGCGCCGATGCCGCTGGAGCGGCCCTGGGTGTCGATCAGCCAGTGGGACAGGGGGAGGCCCGCGGCGGTGGCGGCCAGGACGGCGGCCAGGGCCGTGCAGCCCGTGGCCGTCACCGTGATCCCGGTGATCTGGCGCGGGGACAGGCCGATCGCCTTCAGGGCCAGCAGGTCCCGTTCGCTCTCCCGGACGGTGCCGCCGATCGCGGTGAGCAGTTCGATCAGGCCGATGAGGGCCATGACGCAGATCAGGCCGGCGATGACCGCGCGGAGGGAGGAGAGGCCGTCGGCGGGGTTGGTGACGGTGTGGACGTCCAGATGGCCGTTGCCGGCCTGGGCGAGGGCGGCGGCGACGCGGCCCGTGTCCGCGCCGGGGCGCAGGCGGACCTGGTACAGGGTGGGCGCCAGGCCGGGGTCGTTCTCGCGCAGGGTGTCCAGGGACGTGGAGATGACCCGGCCGGCGTTCTCCGGCTCGATGCTGCGGCCCACGATGTGCAGGATCTGCGGCCGGTCGCCCACCGTCATCCGGACCCAGTCGCCGACGTGGACGTCGAGGAGGTCGAGCAGCCCCTGGCCGGCCACCGCCTCGTCGGGACCCTGGGCGGAGCGGCCCTCCGCCAGGGCGTAGGGATAAGGGTTGCCGTGGGTGCCCAGGCCGCGCAGGGCGATCGTGGCGGTCTGGCCGGGGACCAGGGCGGCCACCTCGACGCCCGGGTAGACCGCCCGGACCCGCGGTTCGCCTTCCAGCAGTGCGCGGATCTGCCGGTCGTCGAGGGAACGGTCCGCGCGGACCGTGAGCGCCGCCGGCAGTCCCAGCTGCTCCGGCTGCCGGTGGAAGCGGTCGATGGTGGTCCAGGCACTCATCGCCACCACGATCAGCAGCAGCGGCAGCGCCAGCCGCCCCACCGTGGCGAGGGTGCGCGGGCGGCGGGTGAAGGCCTTGTGCCCGCCCAGGACCAGCGCGGGCGGCAGCCGCAGCCCCCGCAGCCGCAGACCGAGCGCCCGGCGTGCCGCCCCCGGGAGCCGGCCGCCGGACCCGGTCGCGCGGCGCGGCACCGGCACCGGCGGCACCCGTCCCGCCCGCCAGGCGGCGAGCCCGGTGACCGCCCCGATGAACAGCACCGCGCCCACCGGCACCGCGAACAGCGACAGCGAGTGACCCGGCAGCCCCTGCCAGACGCCGACCGCGTCGCCCAGCCGTCCGGGGATCCGCGTGCCCAGGCCCTGGGTCAGCGCGGCCGCGGCCACGGCGCCGAGCAGCGCGTACGCCACGTGCTGGAGCAGGAAGATCCGCACCACCTGCCCGGGCGTGAAGCCGATCGCCTTCAGTACCGAGATGTCCCGCAGATGGCCGCGAATGCGGGTGGCGATCGCGCCGTGCACCGCGAACCCGGCCGCCAGCAGCGCGCCCAGGCCGAACAGGCCCAGCACCTGGCCGAGCAGCCGGTTGTCGCCCTGTGCCTCGGCCCGTGCCTGCTGCCAGGTGGACACCTCGCCGACCGCCCCGGCGCCCAGCACGGTCACGGCACGCTGGACGGCGTAGGCGGTGTCCTCGGGGTCGGTCAGACGCAGCCCGATCACCCGGCCGCCGGGGTCGCGCACGGCGGCCGGCGGGGCCCACACCAGGCCCGGCTGTTCGCCGGGGCGGTAGCGGGGCTCGGCGCTCTCGGCGACGCCCACCACGGTGAGCGTGCGCGCGGTGCCCGGCAGGGTGAGGGTGTCCCCGGGCTCGGCCAGCAGCGCCCGCGCCAGCCTGCTCTCCAGGACCACCCCGCTCGGGTCGCGGGGCCGGAGCCAGTGACCGGAGGTCATCAGCGGACGGCCCACCTGGGGCAGGGCGGCCGTGGCGCGCAGCTCGACGTTCGCGCGGGTGCCGCGGGCGGAGACGGTGGCGGACTCGGTGGCGTAGGGACCGGTGACGGACTGCACGCCGTCGAGTCCGGCCAGCCGGCCGGTGTCGGCGGAGCCCACGGTGTGCAGCCACACGTGAGCGCCGCGGGACTGGGTGAAGACCCGCTGCCAGGGGTTGGTCGCGTAGCCGAACAGCGCGGTGGCCAGCAGCAGTGAGGCGACGATGCCGGCCGTGGCCAGCACGAGGAACAGCGCCTCCCCGCGGTGCGCCCGCAGATCGGAGTGCGCCCAGCGCAAGGTGGCTCGCACGGCCCTCAGCCCTTCGGCCCGGCGGGGCGCGTCGCAGGGCCGTGCGCCGCGAGCAGGTTGTGCACCGTGCCGAGGGCGCGGGCCGCAAGCAGGTCGTGCGCCGCAAGGAGGTTGTGCGCCGCGCCGAGGGCGCGGGCCGCGCCGAGGGCGTGGGCCCGGCGGAGGCCCTGCGCACCGCGGAGCCCGTGCGGCGCGCGCAGGTCGTTCGCCGCACCGAGATCGCGGGCCGCACCCGAGCCCCGCACCGCCGCGGCGGCGCGGACCGGGCCCCAGCCGTTCAGTGTTGCGGAGTGCCCGTTCCTCATCGCAGCCGGTCCTTCAGTTCCAGGACGTCCGCGATGCCCCGGCCTGGCGGCGCGGGGCTCGCGCCGAGTTCCGCGTCGTCGGCGATCCGGCCGTCGAAGAAGCTGATCACCCGGTCCGCGGCGCTCGCCAGCCGGGCGTCGTGCGTGACCAGCACGATCGTCTGGCCGCGCTGGTGGAAGCGGGACAGCAGCCGCATCACCTCGCGGGTGCCCTTGCTGTCCAGGCTGCCGGCGGGCTCGTCGGCCAGCAGCAGCGGGGGGTGGTTGACCAGGGCGCGGGCGAGGGCCACGCGCTGCTGCTCGCCGCCGGACAGCTCGCCGGGCATGCTGCGCTCCTTGCCCTCGAGGCCCAGCTCCGCCAGCAGCTCCTCGCGCTCGGCGCGGGCCTGCTTCGGGGAGCGGCCGGCCAGCAGGGCGGGCAGTTCGACGTTGTCGGCGACCGACAGGTTGGAGACCAGGTTGAAGAACTGGAAGACGATGCCGATACGGGTGCGGCGCTCCTCGGCCCAGCGGGCCTCGCCGTAGGAGTCCGTGCACCGTCCGTCGAGCCAGACGCTGCCCTTGTCCGGCCGCTGCAGCCCGCCCAGCAGATGCAGCAGCGTGGACTTGCCGGCGCCCGACGGACCGGTGACCGCGACGAACTCGCCGCGCGTGACCGACAGGTCGACCCCGCGCACGGCACGGGCGGGCGCGCCCTCGCCGTAGTGGGTCTTGACGAGGCCCTCGGCCCGCAGGACGGGAGCGTGGCCGTCGTTCACTCCAGCTCCTCCAGTTCCTCCTGGCACCGCTCCAGCCAGTCCAGGTCGGCCTGCAGGTGCAGCATGGCGCCCTCGATCAGCAGATGGGCGATTCGGTTGTCCCGGTCCTCGGCCGCGGCGAGCTTCGACAGATTGCGCATGGTGTTGAGGTACTGGCGGCGCTGCTGGTTGATGAGGGCGATCTGGTCCGCGAGACCGGTCCGCGGCGCGAGGGCGAGCTTCATGAAGAACTCGTCCCGCACCCGCGGCTCGTCCTCGGGTGTGCCGAACCAGGCGCTCAGCGCCTCGCGCCCGGCATCGGTGAGGTGGTAGACCTTCTTGTTGGGCCGGCCGGCCTGCTCGACGTCCTCGCCCTCGATCAGTCCCGACTTCTCGAGGCGGCCGAGGGTCACGTAGATCTGGCCGACGTTCGGCTGAGGGTACGCGGAGCCCAGCAGTTGCTCAAGGTCCTGCTTCAGCTCGTATCCGTGGGCCGGACCGCGTGCGAGGAGTGCCAGGAGGGGCAGGCGCACTCGTGCTCTCCTCCCACGTCCTCGTCATGTGCGTAATGTGTTCCAGGCCCTAGTATCGCCCATACCTAACAGGTATACATGCCTCTGACGCCGGGCGAAGATGCCCGGTGCCCGTGTGCAAGGAGGAACCTATGCGGTGGATGCGCGCCGCGGGTAGGGGCCTCCTCGTCCTGGTCGTGGTCATGACCGGGTATGTCGCCTCCGGCGCCCGCGCCGACGACGTGCCGGGCGGCGGCCACGGCGGCCGCGGCCCGCTCACCCTGGCCACCGCCGGAGACCTCACCGGCTATCTCGGCCCGCTGCTGGAGGGCTGGAACCGCACCCACCCCGGCGAGCGGGTCACCCTCGTCGAGCTGCCCGACTCCGCCGACGAGACGCACGCGCAGATGACCACCGACCTGCGCGGCGGCGACCGCAGCCGGTTCGACGTGCTCAACATCGACGTCAACTGGACCTCGGAGTTCGCCGCGGCCGGCTGGATCCGCCCGCTGCCGCGCGACCGCTTCCCGCTGAAGAGCTTCCTGCCCCCGGTCGTGGACACCGCGACCTACGACGGGCAGCTCTACGCGGTGCCGTACGTCACGAACGCCGGGCTGCTGCTGTACCGCAAGGACGTCCTCGCCAAGGAGGGCGTCCCGCCGCCGCGCACCTGGGCCGAACTGGAGAAGGACGCCAAGGAGATCGCGCCCAGGTACGGGCTGGAAGGGTACGCGGGCCAGTTCCTGCCGTACGAGGGCCTCACCGTGAACGCGGCGGAGGCCGTGTACTCCGCGGGCGGCTCGATCCTCGGCGACGAGGGCGCGCGGGTCACCGTGGACTCCGCGGCGGCCCGCAAGGGCATCGGGTTCCTCGCCCGCGGCTTCGCCGAGGGATGGATACCGAAGGCGGCGCTGACGTACAAGGAGGAGGAGTCCAAGCAGGCCTTCCAGGACGGCCGGCTGCTCTTCCTGCGCAACTGGCCCTACGCGTACGCCGTCGCCTCCGCCAAGGGGTCGAAGGTCGCCGGGAAGATCGGCGCCGTGCCCCTGCCGGGGCCGGACGGCCCGGGCACGAGCGTGCTCGGCGGCTCCAACCTCGCCGTCAACACCCATGCCCGGCACCCCGACTCGGCCGCGCGCCTCATCGCGTACCTCACCAGCGAGGGCGTCCAGCGGCAGGTGCTCACCAAGGGCGCGCTGCCGCCCGTGCGCGCCGCGCTCTACGAGGACCCCGCGCTGGTGCGGCGGTTCCCCTATCTGCCGACCCTGCGCTCCGCCGTGCGCGCGGCCGAGCCGCGTCCCAAGAGCCCGCACTACGACCAGGTCAGCCTGGTGGTCCAGGCGGTCGTGCAGGACGCGCTGACCGGGCGCCAGACGCCCGAGGCGGCGGTGCGGCGCCTGGCGCGCGAGCTCGACGCCATCGCCGTCCACTAGCTACTAGTTACTTGTTAAGTAACGCGGACATCACATCTCTGTTCTCTTCGCCCGTTTTGGTCCGGGTTTGTGTCGGTCAACTGGCCAGGAGATTCCGTTCACTTCATTGACACCCTCGCGAAGCCGCTACCTAACATGCATGCATAACAGCGGCCTAGAGAGAGACAGGGCAGTGGGTTGAACAGGCATCGTTGGTGGCGCGACGCGGTGATCTACCAGGTGTACGTCCGCAGCTTCCTGGACAGCACCGGGGACGGCGTCGGCGATCTGGCCGGCGTGCGGGCCGGGCTGCCGTACCTGAAGAAGCTGGGCGTCGACGGGATCTGGCTGAGCCCCTTCTACCCCTCCCCGCAGCACGACCACGGCTACGACGTGGCCGACTACTGCGACGTCGACCCGCTCTTCGGCGACCTCGCCGAGTTCGACCGGCTGATGGCCGCCGCCCGCCGGCTCGGCATCAAGGTGCTGCTCGACATCGTCCCCAACCACTGCTCCAGCGAGCACCCCTGGTTCCGCGAGGCCCTCGCCGCCGGACCCGGCAGCCAGGCCCGGGCCCGCTTCCACTTCGCCGACGGCCGCGGCCCCGGCGGCGCCGAGCCGCCCAACAACTGGCACGCCATGTTCGGCGGCCCCGCCTGGACCCGGGTGACCGAGCCCGACGGCCGCCCGGGCCAGTGGTACCTGCACATGTTCACGCCCGAGCAGCCCGACTGGAACTGGCGCACCCCCGAGGTCGCCGCCGAGTTCGACCGGGTGCTGCGCTTCTGGCTGGACCGCGGCGTCGACGGCTTCCGCATCGACGTGGCCGCCGGCCTCTACAAGCACCCCGAGCTGCCCGACTCGCCCGACCCCGAGGCCGACGCCCGCACCCGCGACTCGGTCAACCCGCTGGCCTGGAACCAGCCCGAGGTGCACGGCGTGTGGCGCCGGTGGCGCGCCCTGTGCGAGGAGTACACCGCCCACGACGGCCGCGAACGCCTGCTCGTCGGCGAGGTGTCCGTGCCCAGCGCCCGCGAGCACGCCCGGTACGTCCGCCCCGACGAGCTGCACCAGGCCTTCTTCTTCGACCTGCTGAGCGCCCCCTGGGACGCCGACGCCTTCCGCAAGGTCGTCTCCGAGGCCATGCAGGACATCGCCGGCACCGGCTCCACGGTCACCTGGGTCCTCAACAACCACGACCAGGTCCGCACCGTCACCCGCTACGGCGAACCCGCCACCGAGGGCAGCGGCCTCGGCGCCGCCCGCGCCCGCGCCGCCGCGCTGCTGATGCTGGCGCTGCCCGGAGCGGCGTACATCTACCAGGGCGAGGAGCTCGGCCTGCCCGAGGTCGTCGACCTGCCCGACGACGTGCTCACCGACCCGATCTTCCGCCGCACCGGCAGCCGCGCCCGGGTCCGCGACGGCTGCCGGGTGCCGCTGCCCTGGTCCGGGCAGGCCTCGCCGTTCGGCTTCACCTCCTCCGCCGAGGGCGCCAAGCCCTGGCTGCCGCAGCCCGAGTACTTCGCCGAGTACGCCACGGACCGCGCCCTGGCCGACACCCGCTCCTTCTGGCACCTCTACCGCGACGGCCTCCAGCTGCGCACCGCCCTGCCCCAGCTGGGCGAGGGCACCCTGCGCTGGCTGGACACCCCGCCCGGCGTCCTCGGCTTCGTCCGCGGCGACGGCCTGGTCTGCGCCGTGAACTTCGGTACCGCACCCACCCCCGCACCGGTCCCGGGCACCCCGCTGCTCGCCAGCGGCCCCTGCCCGCCCGGGGTGCTCGCCGGCTCCACCGCCGCCTGGTGGATGACCGACGCCGACCTGCCCACCCCCTGAGTTCCCGTCAACTCCCATCCCCCGAAGGGACATCAACGATGATGCGACGACGTACCACCCTCCTCACCGGCTGCACCGCCCTCGTCCTGGCGCTCGGCGCGACCGCCTGCGGCGGCGACCCCGTCTCCGCGGGCGGCGGCGACAAGCCGCTCAGCGGCCAGACCGTCACCGTGGCCGGCGTCTGGTCCGGCACCGAGCAGAAGAACTTCCAGAAGGTGCTCGACGCGTTCACCGAGAAGACCGGCGCCAAGACGCAGTTCGTGTCCACCGGTGACAACGTCTCCACCGTCGTCGGCAGCAAGATCGAGGGCGGCAACGCCCCCGACGTCGTGATGGTCCCCCAGGTCGGCGTGCTCCAGCAGTTCGCGAAGAAGGGCTGGCTCAAGCCGCTGTCCGCCACCACCGCCAAGTCGGTGGACGACGGCTTCGCCCCCGTGTGGAAGAAGTACGGCAGCGTCGACGGCACCCTGTACGGCCTGTACTTCAAGGCCGCCCACAAGTCCACCGTCTGGTACAGCCCCGACGCCTTCACCCAGGCCGGCGTCCAGCCGCCCAAGACCTACGACGAGATGCTCAAGGCCGGGCACACCGTCTCCGACTCCGGGCGCGCCGCCTTCGCGGTCGCCGGGCAGGACGGCTGGACCCTCACCGACTGGTTCGAGAACATCTACCTCTCCCAGGCCGGCCCCGAGAAGTACGACGCCCTCGCCGCCCACAAGCTGAAGTGGACCGACGCGAGCGTGGTCAAGGCGCTCGGCACGCTCGGCAAGCTGTTCAAGGACAAGCAGCTCATCGCCGGCGGCCAGAAGGAGGCGCTGAACACCGACTTCCCCGGCTCGGTCGAGAAGGTCTTCGGCCCCAAGGCCGAGGCCGGCATGGTCTACGAGGGCGACTTCGTCGCGGGCGTCGCGCACGACCAGTTCGGGAAGACCATCGGCAAGGACGCGAACTTCTTCCCCTTCCCGGCGGTCGACGGCGGCACCGCCCCGGTCGTCAGCGGCGGCGACGCGGCCGTCGTCCTCAAGGACGGCAAGAACGCCAAGGCCGGCATGAAGCTGCTCGAGTACCTCGCCACCCCCGAGGCCGCCGCCGTCTGGGCGAAGGCGGGCGGCTTCCTCTCCCCGAACAAGAACCTCGACCTGTCCTCCTACGGCGACGACGTCACCCGCGCCACCGCCAAGTCGCTGGTCGGCGCGGGCGACTCGGTCCGCTTCGACATGTCCGACCAGGCCCCGGCCGCCTTCGGCGGCACCAAGGGAACCGGCGAGTGGAAGCTGCTCCAGGACTTCCTGCGCGACCCCTCCAGCCCGAAGGACACGGCGGCCCGGCTGGAGGCCGCCGCGGCCAAGGCGTACCAGGGCCAGGGCTGAGCCGAGATGACCGCCACCACTGTCTCCAAGGAGACGGGGGCGAGCCCCCCGCCCGCCGCGTCGCCCGCCCTGAGGGCGCGGCGCCTGCGGCGGCGGGGGCGGGTCATCGCCCTGCTGTTCGTCCTCCCCGCGCTGCTGCTGCTCGGCGCGCTGGTCGTCTACCCGGTCCTCTTCTCCGTCGGCCGCAGCTTCTTCGACGCCTCCGGCAGCCGCTTCGTCGGCGGGGACAACTACACGGAGATGTTCCGCGACCCGGCCACGCTCAAGGCCATCCGCAATACCACCATCTGGGTGGTGGTGGCCCCGGCGCTGCTCACCGGGCTGGGGCTGATCCTGGCCGTGCTGGTGGAGAAGGTCCGCTGGGCGACGGCGTTCAAGCTGCTGCTGTTCATGCCGATGGCCGTGTCCTTCCTGGCCGCCGGGATCATCTTCCGGCTCGCCTACGACGAGGACCCGGACAAGGGCGTGCTGAACGCCGCCGCGGTCTCGGTGCACGACGCCTTCAAGGGCAGCTCCTCCTACCCGGCCGCGCGCGGCCGTGAGGGGCAGCTCACCCGGGGCCGCGACGGCTCCTATCTGACGGCGCGCGGCGTCTCGCCCGGGGACACGGTGAACCTGCCGATGGTCGGCGTCCTGCCCAAGGACCTGCCGCACGGCGCCCAGCCCGCGTACCCGGCGGCCGGGCGGAAGGCCGCCGCCGGCGAGCTGCGCGGAGTGGTCTACCTGGACTTCACCCCCGGCGGGGGCGGCACCCGGGACAAGGTCGACCGGCGCGAGAGCGGACTGCCGGGGATGACGGTCGAGGCGGTGCGCGACGGGCGGACCGTGGCGAGCACCACGACGGCGTCCGACGGCTCCTTCCGCTTCGGCGGCATCGAGGCCGGCTCGTACACCCTGAAGCTGCCCGAGTCCAACTTCGCGCCGCCCTACCAGGGCATCTCCTGGCTCGGGCCGACCCTGGTCACGCCCGCGATCATCGGGGCGTACCTGTGGATCTGGACCGGGTTCGCGATGGTGCTGATCGGCGCCGGGCTGTCCACGCTGCCGCGCGACGCGCTGGAGGCGGCGCGGATGGACGGGGCCAACGAGTGGCAGATCTTCCGCCGGATCACCGTGCCGCTGCTCGCACCCGTGCTGACGGTCGTCTTCGTCACCCTCGTCATCAACGTGATGAAGGTCTTCGACCTCGTCTACATCATCGCGCCCGGACCCGTGCAGGAGGACGCCACCGTGCTGGCCACCCAGATGTGGCTGGTGTCCTTCGGCGGCGGCAACAACCAGGGCCTCGGCAGCGCGCTCGGCGTCCTGCTCCTGCTGCTGGTGATCCCCGCGATGGTGTTCAACGTCCGCCGTTTCCGAAGGAGTCAGCGATGAACGCGGTCAGGCGGGGCCTGGGCAACGGGCTGGTGCAGGCCTTCCTCGTGGTGATCGGACTGGTCTGGCTGACCCCGCTGGCCGGACTGTTCGTCTCCTCGCTGCGCTCGGCCCAGGACACCGCCAAGGGCGGCTGGTGGACGGCGCTGTCCAGCCCCGGGCAGCTGTCCTTCGACAACTACTCGGCGCTGCTGAAGAACGCCGGGATGACGCAGGCCTTCTGGAACACGGTGCTGATCTCGGTGCCGGCGACCGTGCTGGTCGTCGTCATCGCCGCGCTGGCCGGATACGCCTTCGCCTGGCTGGACTTCCCCCTGCGGGAACCGCTGTTCCTGCTCGTGGTGGCCCTGCTGGTGGTCCCCGTGCAGATCGGCCTGCTGCCGGTGGCCAAACTCTTCGGCGCCCTGGGGCTGTTCGGCACGATCCCGGGCGTGGTGCTGTTCCACGTGGCCTACGGGCTGCCGTTCGCGGTGTTCCTGCTGCGGAACTACTTCGCCGAGATGCCCAAGGAGATGCTGGAGGCGGCCCGCATGGACGGGGGCAGCGAGTGGCGGATCTTCACCCGGCTGGTGCTGCCGGTGGGCCGGCCGGCCATCGCCAGCCTCGCCATCTTCCAGTTCCTGTGGGTGTGGAACGACATGCTGGTGGCGCTGCTGTTCGCGGACAGCTCCTCGCAGCCGCTGACCGTGGAACTGCAGTCGCAGATCCGGCAGTTCGGAAGCAACATCGACGTGCTGGCGCCAGGGGCGTTCCTGTCCCTGGTGGTGCCGGTGGTGGTGTTCTTCGCCTTCCAGCGGCACTTCGTGCAGGGGGTGATGGCGGGCTCGGTGAAGTGAGCCGACGGCGGTGGGGGCGGCGAGGGTTCCTGACCCCTCGCCGCCCCCACCGCCGTACCTCACGGCGAGGCCGGCGGATACAGCGAACGCGGCAGCTGGGCCGCCGCCGCCGTGTCCAGCAGCCACAGCGTGCGGGCCCGGCCCCGGGCGCCCGCCGCCGGGGCCTGGATCTCGCCGGCGCCGGACAGGGCCATCGCCACCGCGTTGGCCTTGTCCTCGCCCGCCGCCAGCAACCACACCTCACGGGCCGCGCGGATGGCGGGAAGGGTCAGGGAGATACGGGTGGGCGGCGGCTTGGGGGAGCCGTGGACGCCGATGACCGTGCGCTCCGTCTCCCGCACGCCCGGATGCTCCGGGAAGAGGGAGGCGACATGGGCGTCCGGACCGACGCCCAGCATGAGGACGTCGAAGGCGGGCACCCCGCCGTGGGCCTCCGGGCCGGCCGCACGGGCCAGCTCCTCGGCGTAGCCCTCCGCCGCGGCCTCCACGTCCGCGCCGTGGGGACCGTCCGAGGCGGGCATCGCGTGCACCCGCTTCGGGTCCACCGGCACGGAGTCGAGCAGCGCCTCGCGGGCCTGCGTGACGTTGCGCTCGGGATCGCCCTCGGGCAGGAAGCGCTCGTCGCCCCACCACAGGTCGAGGCGGGCCCAGTCGACGGCGTCCCGGGCCGGCGCCGCCGCCAGCGCGGCCAGCACGCCATTGCCGTTGCGGCCGCCGGTCAGCACCACCGACGCCGAGCCCTTCGAGGCCTGGGCGTCCACGATCCGGGTGATCAGCCGTGCCGCGGCGGCCTGCGCCATCAGCTCCTTGTCGCGGTGCACGACCAGCTGGGGAGTGCTCACTTGGCCGCCGCCTTCCGCGTCGGGACCAGCCGGGCCGCCGCCGCGGCGGCCACGCCCGCCGGACCCTTCGCCGTCTCCTCCTCCGGCGTCGCCACCGCGACCGGGCCGCCGGCCCCCTCCGGCTCGCCGTTCAGCCGGTCCACGCCGAAGCGCAGCGCCGACGCATAGGTGTCGTCCGGGTCCAGCCGGCGCAGCTCCTCGGCGATCAGCTCGGCGGTCTCCCGCCGCTTCAGCGCCACCGCGCGCTCCGGCTGGCCGTGGATGGACAGCGTCGCCAGCCGGCCGTCCCCGCGGTCCAGAGTGATCGGGCCGCAGGAGGTGTCCATGCGGACCGCGGTCAGGCCGGGGCCGCCGGACGGCGAGCGCCGCACCGGCACGTCCAGCCGGTCCGCGAGCCACATCGCCAGCAGCTCACAGCTCGGGTTGAACTCCTCGCCCTCCACCTCGACGCCCCGCACCTCGCAGGTCACCTGGTCCAGGGCGGCCGCCAGCATCGAGCGCCACGGCGTGATCCGGGTCCACGACAGATCCGTGTCGCCCGGCGTGTACGCCTCGGCGCGCGCCGCCAGGTCCCGCACCGGCTCCTCGGAGGCGTAGGTGTCGGTGACCCTGCGCTGCGCCAGGGAGCCCAGCGGGTCGTTCGCCGGGTCGAGCGGGGCGTCCACCGGCCACCAGACGACGACCGGCGCGTCCGGCAGCAGCAGCGGCAGCACCACCGACTGGGCGTGGTCGACGACCTCGCCGTACAGCCGCAGCACCACCGTCTCGCCGGTGCCGGCCTCCGCGCCCACCCGCACCTCGGCGTCCAGGCGCGAGCCCGTGCGGTCCCGGGGGGTGCGCGAGACCCGCCGGATGACCACGAGGGTGCGCGACGGGTGCTCGTGCGAGGCGTCGTTCGCCGCCTTCAGCGCGTCGTAGGCGTTCTCCTCGTCGGTGACGACGACGAGGGTGAGCACCATGCCGACGGCCGGCGTGCCGATCGCCCGGCGGCCCTCCACCAGCGCCTTGTTGATCTTGCTGGCCGTGGTGTCGGTCAGGTCTATCTTCATGGCCGGCGCCAGCTCCGTCCGTCTCGTGCGAGCATCTCGTCCGCCTCGGCGGGACCCCAGGTCCCGGACGCGTACTGCGCGGGCCTGCCGTTCTTTTCCCAGTACTCCTCTATGGGGTCGAGGATCTTCCAGGACAGCTCGACCTCCGCCGTGCGCGGGAAGAGGTTGGAGTCGCCCAGCAGCACGTCCAGGATGAGGCGCTCGTACGCCTCCGGGCTGGACTCCGTGAAGGACTCGCCGTAGGCGAAGTCCATGGACACGTCCCGGATCTCCATGGAGGTGCCCGGCACCTTGGAGCCGAAGCGCACGGTGACGCCCTCGTCCGGCTGGACGCGGATCACGATGGCGTTCTGGCCCAGCTCCTCCGTGGCCGTGGAGTCGAAGGGGGAATGGGGGGCGCGCTGGAAGACGACGGCGATCTCGGTGACCCGGCGGCCCAGCCGCTTGCCGGTGCGCAGATAGAAGGGGACGCCCGCCCAGCGGCGGTTGTCCACCTCCAGCTTCACCGCGGCGTAGGTGTCGGTCTTCGAGTTCTTGTCGATGCCCTCTTCCTCGAGGTAGCCGATGACCTTCTCGCCGCCCTGCCAGCCGGCCGCGTACTGCCCGCGCACGGTGGCGACACCGAGGTCCTTGGGCAGCCGCACCGCGCCGAGCACCTTCTCCTTCTCGGCGGCCAGCGCGTCCGCGTCGAAGGAGGCGGGCTCCTCCATGGCGGTGAGGGCCATCAGCTGGAGCAGGTGGTTCTGGATGACGTCGCGGGCGGCGCCGATGCCGTCGTAGTAGCCGGCCCGGCCGCCGATGCCGATGTCCTCGGCCATGGTGATCTGCACATGGTCCACGAAGGACCGGTTCCAGATCGGCTCGAACATCGTGTTGGCGAACCGCAGCGCCAGGATGTTCTGGACGGTCTCCTTGCCCAGGTAGTGGTCGATGCGGAACACCTGGTCCGGGGCGAAGACCTCGTGCACGACCTTGTTGAGCTGCTCGGCCGACCTCAGGTCGTGGCCGAACGGCTTCTCGATGACCGCGCGCCGCCAGGAGCCGCTCGTCTGCTCGGCCAGCTGGTGCTTCTTCAGCTGCTGGATGACGACCGGGAAGGACTTCGGCGGCACGGACAGATAGAAGGCGAAGTTGCCGCCCGTGCCCTGCGCCTTGTCCAGCTCCTCGATCGTCCCGCGCAGCCGCTCGAACGCCTCGTCGTCGTCGAACGTGCCCTGCACGAAGCGCATGCCCTGCAGGAGTTGCTGCCAGACCTCCTCGCGGAACGGGGTGCGCGCGTGCTGCTTGACCGCGTCGTGCACCACCTCCGCGAAGTCCTCGTGCTCCCAGTCGCGCCGGGCGAAGCCCACCAGGGAGAAGCCCGGCGGCAGCAGACCCCGGTTGGCGAGGTCGTACACGGCCGGCATCAGCTTCTTGCGGGACAGGTCGCCGGTGACGCCGAAGATGACCAGGCCCGACGGCCCCGCGATGCGCGGGAGCCGTCGGTCGGCGGGATCACGGAGCGGGTTCGCTCCGCTGCCGGGAAGGGGGGCCAAGGTCTCAGCCCTCCGAGGGGGCGAGGCGCTCCAGCTCCGCCTCGGTCGACTTCAGCAGGTCGTTCCAGGACGCCTCGAACTTGTCGACGCCCTCGTCCTCCAGGACCTGGACCACCTCGTCGTAGGAGATCCCGATCCGCTCCAGCGCGTCGAGGTCGGCACGGGCCTGCTCGTAGGTGCCGCGCACCGTGTCGCCGCGGATCTCGCCGTGGTCCTCGGTGGCCTCGAGCGTGGCCTGCGGCATGGTGTTGACGGTGTTCGGCGCGACCAGCTCCTCGACGTACATGGTGTCCTTGTACGCCTTGTCCTTCACACCGGTGGACGCCCACAGCGGGCGCTGCTTGTTGGCGCCCGCGTTCTCCAGCGCGCTCCAGCGGTCGGAGGAGAACACCTCCTCGTACGCCTGGTAGGCGAGCCGCGCGTTGGCCACGCCCGCCTTGCCGCGCAGCGCCTTGGCCTCGTCGGTGCCCATCTCGTCGATGCGGCGGTCGATCTCGGTGTCCACCCGGGAGACGAAGAAGGACGCCACCGAGTGGATCTGCGACAGGTCCAGGCCCCGCTCGCGCGCCTTCTCCAGTCCGGACAGGTAGGCGTCCATGACCGCGCGGTAGCGCTCCAGCGAGAAGATCAGCGTGACGTTGACGCTGATGCCGTTGGCGATGGTCTCCGTGATGGCCGGCAGGCCCGCCATGGTGGCAGGGATCTTGATGAGCGTGTTCGGGCGGTCCACCAGCCAGGCCAGCTGGCGGGCCTCGGCGACCGTCGCCCTGGTGTTGTGCGCCAGGCGCGGGTCGACCTCGATGGAGACCCGGCCGTCCTGGCCGCCGGTGGCGTCGAACACCGGGCGCAGGATGTCGGCGGCGTCCCGGACGTCCGCCGTGGTGATCATCCGGATGGCCTCTTCGACGGTGACCCGCCGGGCGGCCAGGTCCGTGATCTGCTGGTCGTAGCCGTCGCCCTGGGAGATCGCCTTCTGGAAGATCGTCGGGTTGGTGGTGACGCCCACGACGTGCTGCTGGTCGATCAGTTCGGCGAGGTTGCCGGACGTGATCCGCTTGCGCGACAGGTCGTCCAGCCAGATCGCGACGCCTTCGTCGGAGAGGCGCTTGAGTGCGTCTGTCATGGAAATTGCATCTCCTACGTGTCGTATGTGAGCGTCAGCGCTGGGCGGCGGCGAGGGATTCCCGGGCCTTGTCGGCCACGTTCTCCGGGGTGAAACCGAACTCGCGGAAGAGCACCTTGCCGTCGGCGGAGGCACCGAAGTGCTCCAGGGAGACGATGCGCCCCGCGTCTCCCACGTACTTGTGCCAGGTCAGCCCGATCCCCGCCTCGACCGCGACGCGTGCCCGTACCGCCGGGGGCAGCACGCTGTCCCGGTACCCCTGGTCCTGCTCCTCGAACCACTCCACGGACGGCATGGACACGACCCGCGTGGGCACCCCGTCGGCCTGGAGCCGCTCGCGGGCCTCGACCGCCACGTGCACCTCGGAGCCGGTGGCGATGAGGATCACCTCGGGCTCGGTGTCCTGGCCGGCGGACGACTGCGCCTCCAGCAGGACGTAACCGCCGCGGGCGGCGTCGTCGTCGGGCTCGTACGTCGGCACGCCCTGCCGGGTGAGCGCGAGGGCGTGCGGGGCGCCCTTGCCGTACTCCTTGGTCCAGCGCCGCATGATCTCGCGCCAGGCGATCGCCGTCTCGTTGGCGTCGGCCGGGCGGACGACGTTGAAGTTGGGGATGGCGCGCAGCGAGGCCAGGTGTTCCACCGGCTGGTGGGTCGGGCCGTCCTCGCCCAGGCCGATGGAGTCGTGCGTCCACACGTACGTCACCGGCAGGTGCATCAGGGCCGACAGGCGCACCGCGTTGCGCATGTAGTCGGAGAAGACGAGGAACGTGCCGCCGTAGACGCGGGTGTTGCCGTGCAGCGTGATGCCGTTCAGCTCGGCGCCCATCGAGTGCTCGCGGATGCCGAAGTGGATGGTGCGGCCGTAGGGGTTGGCCTCCGGCAGCGGGTTGCCCTCGGGCAGGAACGACGACGTCTTGTCGATGGTCGTGTTGTTCGAGCCGGCCAGGTCCGCGGAGCCGCCCCACAGTTCGGGGATGACCTCGCCGAGGGCCTGCAGCACCTTGCCGGACGCGGCCCGCGTGGCCACGCCCTTGCCGGTCTCGAACACCGGGATCTTCTCGTCCCAGCCGGCCGGCAGCTCGCCCTTGGCGATGCGGTCGTACTCGGCGGCCCGCTCGGGGTTGTTGTCGCGCCACTGCTGGAAGGTCTTCTCCCACGCGGTGCGGGCCGCGCGGCCCCGCTCGAGGGCGCCCCGGGTGTGGGTGAGCACCTCGTCGGAGACCTCGAAGGTCCGCTCCGGGTCGAAGCCGAGGATCCGCTTGGTGGCCGCGACCTCTTCCTCGCCGAGCGCGGAGCCGTGCGCCGCCTCGGTGTTCTGCGCATGCGGGGCCGGCCAGGCGATGATCGAGCGCATCGCGATGAAGGAGGGCCGGTCGGTGACCTCCCTGGCCTCCTGGAGCGCGGCGAAGATCGCCTGCGGGTCCAGGTCGCCGTTCTCCTTGGGCTCGACGCGCTGCACGTGCCAGCCGTAGGCCTCGTAGCGCTTGACCGTGTCCTCGGAGACGGCCGTCTCGGTGTCGCCCTCGATCGAGATGTGGTTGTCGTCCCACAGCAGGATCAGGTTGCCGAGCTTCTGGTGGCCGGCGAGCGAGGACGCCTCGGCGGAGATGCCCTCCTGGAGGCAGCCGTCACCGGCGATGCAGTAGATGAAGTGGTCGAACGGGGACTCGCCCAGCGCCGCCTCGGGGTCGAACAGGCCGCGCTCGTAGCGGGAGGCCATCGCCATGCCCACCGCGTTGGCCACGCCCTGGCCCAGCGGGCCGGTCGTGGTCTCCACGCCCGGCGTGTGCCCGTACTCCGGGTGGCCGGGCGTCCTGGAGCCCCAGGTGCGGAAGGCCTTCAGGTCGTCCAGCTCCAGCCCGAAGCCGGCCAGGTACAGCTGGGTGTAGAGGGTCAGGGAGGAGTGGCCGGCGGACAGCACGAAGCGGTCGCGCCCCACCCACTGCGGATCGGCCGGGTCGTGCCGCATCACCTTCTGGAAGAGGGTGTAGGCGGCTGGAGCAAGGCTCATCGCGGTGCCGGGATGGCCGTTGCCGACCTTCTGTACGGCATCGGCGGCCAGGACGCGGGCGGTGTCCACCGCGCGCTGGTCCAACTCGGTCCACTCGAGGTCTGTGGTGGTCGGCTTGGTGCTCACCCTGGGTCAGGGCTCCTCTCCACATGTCGGATGCCGGTGACCGTGACCGGGCACCGGCTGCCGGCGTTCTGCGCGTCGGCCGGCCTTGTCGAGCCTATCCCGTAAGAACGTGCGTTTTTCCTCGTGATTCCAGAGTGCCGGGACTCTTTCGGATCTGCCTCCCCGCCTGGCCGTAAGCCCATTCGGCACATGAATACGAAGGTGCTCATCCGATCGCTCAATCGAGCCGCGGCGTGCCCGTCGGACGGGTCCTGGCGTGTCCGTCGGACGGGTCCCGGCGTGCCCGTCGGACGGACCCCGGCGCGCCCTCCGGGCCGCCCCCGCGTCAACACGACCCACCCCCGCGAATGTCCGGGTCTGGGCAACGTCTACAGTGGCGTGGTACGCGCGAGCCCTCACCGTCGGTGCACGAGCCGGGGCTCGCTGGGATGTCTCTGTCAGGGGTGTGCGTGACGGCCGTCGAATCCCGTCCAGCGGGGGTGGTGCTCGATGCGAGCCAGAAGTCGAGCCGCCGGCCGTTCGGGGCCCGTCTCAAGGCCTTCGTGGCGCTGACCAAGCCGCGGATCATCGAACTGCTGCTGATCACCACCGTTCCGGTGATGTTCCTGGCACAGCAGGGTGTGCCCGACCTCGGCCTGGTGGTCCTCACCTGCCTCGGCGGCTATCTCTCCGCGGGCGGCGCCAACGCGCTCAACATGTACATCGACCGCGACATCGACGCCCTGATGGACCGCACCTCGCAGCGCCCGCTGGTCACCGGCATGGTGAGCCCGCGCGAGTGCCTGGTCTTCGGCATCTCGCTGGCCGTGGTCTCCACCCTGCTGTTCGGCCTGACCGTCAACTGGCTGTCGGCGTGGCTGGCGCTCGGGGCGCTCCTCTTCTACGTCGTCGTCTACACGATGATCCTCAAACGGCGTACCTCGCAGAACATCGTCTGGGGCGGCATCGCCGGCTGCATGCCGGTGCTGATCGGCTGGTCCGCGGTCACCAACTCGATGTCCTGGGCCCCCGTCGTCCTCTTCCTCGTGATGTTCTTCTGGACGCCGCCGCACTACTGGCCGCTGTCCATGAAGGTCAAGGACGACTACGCGCGCGTGGGCGTGCCGATGCTGCCCGTCGTCGCCTCCAACAAGGTCGTCGCCCGGCAGATCGTCCTCTACAGCTGGGTGATGGTCGCGGTCTCGCTGCTGCTCACCCCGCTCGGCTACACCGGCTGGTTCTACACGGCGGTCGCGCTGGCGGCCGGCGGCTGGTGGCTGTGGGAGGCGCACGCGCTGCAGGGCCGGGCCAAGGCCGAGGTGACCGGCGGCAAGCTGAAGGAGATGCGCCTGTTCCACTGGTCCATCACCTACGTCTCGCTGCTGTTCGTGGCGGTGGCGGTGGACCCCTTCCTGCGCTGACCCGTCCTCGTGGCGCCACTCGGGTGGGGTGCGTGGTCAAGGCCACGCACCCCACCCGTCGCCGTTTGATCTACCCGTCGGTAGCATCCTGACCATGGCAGAGACTGAGCAGGTGGACCCGAAGGCCGAGCGCACGGTGGCGCGCCTCGCCAAGCGGATCGGTGCGTTCTCCAAGGCGCACGGCGGTGCCGAGGGCCAGGTGGCCTACATCGGCGAGCGCGGCGCGCGCATCGTCCTCGTCGGCGAGGACGGCGGTTGGGGCGACCTGGTGGCGCCCTCGTACGAGCTGGCCGAGAAGGCCGTGGCGAAGGCCGGCATCACCGTCCACGAGGACTTCGACGGCGAGCTCGCGGCCAAGGTGCGCACCGGCCCCTACGAGTGGAAGCGCATGGCCGGGATCCAGGTGGGCGGTCCCAGCAACACCTGACGCCGGTTCACCCGTTAGGACGTGTGAGGAGCACGGGTCCACCGAACGGGGAGTCCGGATGATCGCAACGCCGTCCCTCGTGGACCAGTACTGCCACGGCGTACTGAGAACGGAGCTGGGCCTCGGCACCTTCGAGGCCCAGCTGTCCCGGACCGAGGGCCCGCCCGCCCCGGGCACCACCCTCTTCGACACCCAGACCGGCTTCGCCGTACGCCGCTGGTGCCCGCCGCTGCTCGGCCTGGAGCCGCACTGCCCGCCCGCGCGCTATCTGGCCCGCCGCCGCGAGCTCGGCGTCCTGGAGGCCGGCCGCAGGCTGCTGCGCGGCAGCGGCATCACGACCTACCTCGTCGACACGGGGCTGCCCGGGGACCTCACCGGGCCCGCCGAGCTGGCCTCCGCCGGCGACGCCGACGCCCACGAGATCGTCCGCCTCGAACTCCTCGCCGAACAGGTCGCCGACACCTCCGGCACGGTCGAGTCCTTCCTCGCCAACCTCGCCGAGTCCGTCCACGGGGCCGCCGCGCACGCCGTCGCCTTCACCTCCGTGGCGGGCGTGCGGCACGGACTGGCGCTCGCGCCGGAGCCGCCGGGGCCGGGGGAGGTGCGCGGCGCGGCGGGGCGCTGGCTGGCCGGGCGGGAGGTGGGCGGGGAGCTGAGCGACCCGGTGCTGCTGCGCCATCTGCTGTGGATCGCGGTGGCCTCCGGCCGCCCGCTCCAGCTGCACGCCGGCCTGGGCGAGCCCGGTCTGCGCATCGACCGCACCGACCCGGTCCTGCTCACCGACTTCGTCCGGGCGACCGCGGGCCTGGGCACGGACCTGGTCCTGCTGCACGGCTATCCCTACCACCGGCACGCCGCCCATCTGGCCGGCGTCTTCCCGCACGTCTACGCCGACTCGGGGGCCGCGCTGGTGCGCACCGGCGCCCGCGCCGCCACCGTCCTCGCCGAGCTCCTGGAGCTGGCCCCCTTCGGCAAGATCCTCTTCTCCAGCGGGGCGAGCGGACTGCCCGAGCTGCACGTCGTCGCGGCCCGGCTGTTCACCCAGGCGCTGGGCCGGGTGCTCGGCGGCTGGGTGGCGGAGGGCGCCTGGTCGCGGGAGGACGCCGAGCGGGTGGCCGGCATGGTCGCGGCGGTCAACGCACGGCGCGTGTACGGGCTGGAGTGACGGCGCGGACGGCGCGTCTGCGCGGGCTGGAGGGGTGACACCACGCGCGGGTGCGGGCTTGGCCGAGGGCACCACGGTGCGGGTACGGGCGGAGCGATGGCACCACGGCGCGGGTACGGGCGGAGTGACGGCGCGGACCGCCGCGCGGGCGGGCGGGGCACGACGCCTCGCCCGCCCCGGCAGCGCTCAGGCGTTCGCCAGTGTCGTCTCGGTGGAGGGGCCGGGCAGGTCGGCCACCGACTCCGGGCGCTCGCGCAGCGACAGCTGCACGCGCAGCACACCGATCCACATCAGGCACGAGCCCAGCATGTGCAGGGCCACCAGCACCTCGGGCAGATGGGTGAAGTACTGCACGTAGCCGATGACGCCCTGCGCGAGCAGGACCAGGAACAGGTCACGGGTGCGGTGCAGCGGGCCCCTGGGGGCGTCGACGGCCTTGAGCACGAACCACAGCGCGAACGTCAGTGTCACCACGATCCAGGCGAGCACCGCGTGCAGCTTGGCGACCGTCTCCCAGTCGATCGGGATGCGCGCGACATCCTGGGAGTCGCCCGCGTGCGGACCCGCGCCGGTCACCACCGTGCCCACGGCGATCAGCAGCACGCTCGCGGTGACCAGGAACCACACCAGCTGCTGCACGGCCTTGCCCACCAGCGGGCGCGGCGCGGCGTCACCCTCGCGGGTGCGCTGCCACATCACCGTGGCGACCGCGATCAGCGCCGTCGACAGCAGGAAGTGCGCGGCGACGGTGTACGGGTTCAGGCCGACCAGCACCACGACGCCGCCCAGCACCGCGTTGCCCATGACGACCCAGAACTGGGCCCAGCCCAGCCGGGTCAGGCCGCGCCGCCAGGGCTTCTGGGCGCGCGCCGCGACGATCGCCCAGCCGACGGCGGCGCACAGCACGTACGTCAGCAGCCGGTTGCCGAACTCGATGACGCCGTGCAGGCCCATCGCCCGCGTGGTGGTCAGCGAGGTGTCGGTGCAGGTCGGCCAGGTCGGGCAGCCCAGGCCCGAGCCGGTCAGCCGGACGGCGCCGCCGGTGACCACGATGATCACGGCCATGGCGAGCGCGGCGAGCGCCGCCCGCCGGACGGTCCTCGGATGGGGGGTCCAGCGTTCGGCGATGAAGGCGAGCGGGTTGCGCACGGCGGACAGGGCGTCGGCGCGGGTCAGGTTCGGCACGCCGTCCATCGTAGGACGACGCTTGTGCACGCTTTCACGAGGGTCCATCGGCGGGCGGCTCCCGTCCTACTCCCAGCGGAAGAACCGGCCGGCGGCGGCCAGCCCCACGACCGCCCACACCGCGAGGATCCCGAGGTCGCCCCAGGGCATGCCGGCTCCGTGCTGCAGCACGTCGCGCAGCCCGTCGGACAGCGCGGAGACGGGCAGCAGCTCCAGCACGCCGCGGACGCCCGCCGGGAACCTGTCCAGCGGCACGATCACCCCGCCGCCGACGAGCAGCAGCAGGAAGACCAGGTTGGCGGCGGCCAGCGTGGCCTCGGCCTTGAGTGTCCCCGCCATCAGCAGCCCCAGCCCGGAGAAGGCGGCCGTGCCGACCACCAGCAGCAGGAGCACCGTGCCCGGGTCGCCGTGCGGGGACCAGCCCAGCGCGAACGCGATCACGGTCAGCAGGACGACCTGGAGGACCTCCGTGACCAGCACGGACGCCGTCTTGGCGGTCATCAGCCCCCAGCGGGGCAGCGGCGAGGAGGCCAGGCGCTTGAGCACGCCGTAGCGCCGCTCGAAACCGGTGGCGATGGCCTGCCCGGTGAACGCGGTCGACATCACCGCGAGGGCGAGGACGCCGGGTGCGAGGAAGTCCACCGCCTCGCCGGCGCCGGTGTCCACGATGTCGACGGAGCTGAACAGCACCAGCAGCAGGGTGGGGATCACCACGGTCAGCAGCAGCTGCTCGCCGTTGCGCAGCAGCATCCTCGTCTCCAGCGCCGCCTGCGCCACGATCATGCGGGGCAGCGGGGCGGCCCCGGGCCGCGGGGCGTGGATGCCGGTGGGGGTGGCGGTCACGAGCGCAGCTCCTTGCCGGTCAGCTCCAGGAAAACGTCCTCCAGGGTGTGCCGCTCGACGGAGATCCGCTCCGGCATCACCCCGTGCTGCGCGCACCACGACGTCACGGTGGCGAGCAGTTGGGGGTCGACCTTGCCGGCGACCCGGTAGGCGCCGGGGGTCAGCTCGGCCGCCGAGCAGTCGGGCGGCAGCGCCTTGAGCAGCGAGCCCACGTCGAGACCGGGCCGGCCGGTGAAGCGCAGGGTGTTCTCGGCGCCGCCGCGGCACAGTTCCTCGGGGGAGCCCTGGGCGATCACCCGGCCCGCGTCGATGACCGCGACGTCGTCGGCGAGCTGCTCGGCCTCGTCCATGTGGTGCGTGGTGAGGATCACCGAGACCCCGTCGGCGCGCAGGTCGCGGACCAGGTCCCAGGTGGCCCGGCGGGCCTGCGGGTCGAGGCCGGCGGTGGGCTCGTCGAGGAACACCAGCTCGGGCCGGCCGACCACGGCCATCGCCAGGGCCAGCCGCTGCTGCTGCCCGCCGGAGAGCCGGCGGTAGGACGTCCGGCCGCAGCTGCCCAGTCCCAGCCGCTCGATCAGGGCGTCCACGTCCAGCGGGTGGGCGTGCAGCCGGGCGACGTGCCGCACCATCTCGTCGGCCCGCGCGCCGGAGTAGACGCCACCCGACTGGAGCATCACACCGATCCGGGGGCGCAGCCGGGCGGACTCGGCGACGGGGTCGAGGCCCAGGACGCGCACCGTGCCGGCGTCCGGCCTGAGGTACCCCTCGCAGGTCTCGACGGTCGTCGTCTTGCCCGCGCCGTTGGGGCCGAGGACGGCGGTCACCCCCGCGTGGGCCACCAGGTCCAGGCCGTTGACCGCGGTCTTCGTGCCGTACCGCTTGACCAGACCCCGAACCTGGATGACGGGCTCGCTTCGCATGGCTCCAGAGTCTAGGGACGGCCGCGGTCCCCCGGACGGGCGGGTGCGCGAACTGCTCCCACGAGTGAATCCGCGGGTCCGCACGAGGCGCGCGGGAGCCGCGTGCGCGGCGTGCGGGGGGCGCGTCCGGGAGGGCTTACGGCGCCCGTCGGGGGCGGCCGGGCCGCGCCGCCCACCTGCGGCGCGACCGTGGCGGGGGAGT
The DNA here is from genome assembly GCF_044903565.1 of Streptomyces sp. NPDC004065. NCBI lineage: Bacteria > Bacillati > Actinomycetota > Actinomycetes > Kitasatosporales > Streptomycetaceae > Streptomyces > Streptomyces sp. NPDC004065. The sequence continues at coordinate 25,209 of NZ_JBJDQT010000029.1, forward strand.
GCCACGCCCCTCCGGCCGGAGATCGTTCGCGCAGGTCGGAGGAGGTTTCCACTTAGGTGCACCTAAGTGATGCAGCGCACCGTCCGTGAGGATCAAGGCCGCTTGTCAGTCCCAAAGGAATTACGCAACAATGGCGTTGTGAAAAACGTCGGCGAGGCTCGGGAGACCCCCACGGGGACCCCTCAGGAGGAACTCGCGACCGGTGAGCGCTCCACGCGCAACCGGGTCGCGCGGTCCATCCTGGACCACGGGCCGTCGACCGTCGCCGAACTGGCCGGCCGGCTGGGTCTCACCCAGGCCGCCGTGCGCCGGCACCTGGACGCCCTGGCCGCCGACGACGTCGTCGAGGCGCGGGAGCGGCGGGTGTACGGGGCGCGGACCCGGGGCCGCCCCGCCAAGGTCTTCGCGCTCACCGACTGCGGCCGCGACGCCTTCGACCAGTCCTACGACAAGCTGGCCGCGGACGCGCTGAAGTGGATCGCCGAGCGGGAAGGCGGCCAGGAGGCCGTCGCGGCCTTCGCCCGGGCGCGGATCGCCGCGCAGGCGCGGGCCTACCGCGCGGCGATCGAGCAGGCGGGCCCCGACGAGCGGGCGGAAGCGCTGGCCAAGGCCCTGAGCGCGGACGGGTACGCTGCCACGGCGCGCAGCGCGCCCCTCCCGCACAAGGGTGAGCAGCTCTGCCAGCACCACTGCCCGGTGGCCCACGTCGCGGAGCAGTTCCCCCAGCTGTGCGAGGCGGAGACGGAGATCTTCGCCGAGCTCCTGGGGACCCACGTCCAGCGACTGGCGACCATCGCCCACGGCGACGGCGTCTGCACGACGTTCATCCCCAAGATTTCCCACGATTCCCACGACGCATCCGCAAGCACGGCCGGGAGGAACCCCGCATGACTCTCCCCACGGAGACTGCCCACCCCGAACTCGAGGGCCTGGGCACGTACGAATACGGCTGGGCCGACTCCGACGAGGCCGGTGCCGCCGCGCGGCGCGGTCTGGACGAGGAGGTCGTCCGCGACATCTCGGCCAAGAAGTCCGAGCCGGAGTGGATGACGAAGCTGCGTCTGAAGGGTCTGCGCCTCTTCGAGAAGAAGCCCATGCCGAACTGGGGCTCCGACCTGTCGGGGATCGACTTCGACAACATCAAGTACTTCGTGCGCTCCACGGAGAAGCAGGCGGAGTCCTGGGAGGACCTGCCCGAGGACATCAGGAACACCTACGACAAGCTCGGCATCCCGGAGGCGGAGAAGCAGCGCCTGGTCGCCGGTGTCGCCGCGCAGTACGAGTCGGAGGTCGTCTACCACCAGATCCGCGAGGACCTGGAGGAGCAGGGCGTCATCTTCCTGGACACCGACACCGCGCTGAAGGAGCACCCGGAGCTCTTCAAGGAGTACTTCGGCACCGTCATCCCGCCCGGTGACAACAAGTTCGCCTCGCTGAACACCGCCGTGTGGTCCGGCGGCTCCTTCATCTACGTCCCGCCGGGCGTGCACGTGGAGATCCCGCTCCAGGCCTACTTCCGCATCAACACGGAGAACATGGGCCAGTTCGAGCGGACCCTGATCATCGTCGACGAGGGCGCCTACGTGCACTACGTCGAGGGCTGCACGGCGCCGATCTACAAGAGCGACTCGCTGCACTCCGCGGTCGTCGAGATCATCGTCAAGAAGAACGCCCGCTGCCGCTACACGACCATCCAGAACTGGTCGAACAACGTCTACAACCTGGTCACCAAGCGCGCCGTGGCCTACGAGGGCGCGACCATGGAGTGGATCGACGGCAACATCGGCTCCAAGGTGACGATGAAGTACCCGGCCGTCTACCTGATGGGCGAGCACGCCAAGGGCGAGACCCTGTCCATCGCCTTCGCCGGCGAGGGCCAGCACCAGGACGCCGGCTCCAAGATGGTCCACATGGCGCCGAACACCTCGTCCAACATCGTCTCCAAGTCGGTGGCGCGCGGCGGCGGCCGCACCTCCTACCGCGGCCTGGTCGAGATCGGCGAGGGCGCCGCCGGGTCGAAGTCGAACGTGCTGTGCGACGCGCTGCTGGTCGACACCATCTCCCGCTCCGACACCTACCCGTACGTCGACGTCCGCGAGGACGACGTGTCCATGGGCCACGAGGCGACCGTCTCGAAGGTCTCCGAGGACCAGCTCTTCTACCTGATGAGCCGCGGCCTGACGGAGTTCGAGGCGATGGCGATGATCGTGCGCGGCTTCGTCGAGCCGATCGCCAAGGAGCTGCCCATGGAGTACGCCCTGGAGCTCAACCGGCTGATCGAGCTGCAGATGGAGGGCGCGGTCGGTTGATCACCGGCCCGGGCCGGGGCCAGCCCCCGGCCCGCCGTCCCCGTCAAGCCCATACGTAACGGAAAGCGAGCACTACGACAGCCATGGCTGAGGCCCAGAACATCCCGGTCGGTTCCACGACGGCCGGCCAGATCGCGGTCGCCGCCGAGTCGACCGTGGCCACGCGCATGAGCGCGCCGCCGTCCTTCGACGTGGCCGACTTCCCCGTCCCGCACGGGCGGGAGGAGGAGTGGCGGTTCACCCCCCTGGAGCGGCTGCGCGGACTGCACGACGGCACCGCCACCGCCACCGGCGAGGGCGTGAAGGTCGAGGTCCGGGCCCCCGAGGGCGTCACCGTCGAGACCGTCGGCCGGGACGACGCCCGGCTCGGCAGGGCGGGCACCCCGGTGGACCGCGTCGCCGCGCAGGCCTACTCCGCCTTCGAGAAGGCCTCGGTCGTGACCGTCCCCAAGGAGACCGTCCTCACCGAGCCCATCCGGATCGCCGTGCACGGCGAGGGCGGCACCGCCTACGGCCACCAGATCGTCGAGCTCGGGGCCTTCGCCGAGGCCGTCGTCGTCATCGACCACACCGGTGACGCGGTGGTCGCCGCCAACGTCGACTACCTGCTCGGCGACGGCGCCAAGCTGACCGTCGTCTCCGTGCAGGACTGGGACGACAAGGCCGTGCACGTCGCCCAGCACAACGCGCTCATCGGCCGCGACGCCTCCCTGAAGTCGGTCGTCGTCACCTTCGGCGGCGACCTCGTCCGCCTGCACCCGCGCGTGACCTACGCCGGCCCCGGCGGCGAGGCGGAACTGCTCGGCGTCTACTTCACCGACGCCGGCCAGCACCAGGAGCACCGGCTCTTCGTCGACCACAACACCCCGCACTGCAAGTCGAACGTGGTCTACAAGGGCGCCCTCCAGGGCGACGACGCGCACGCGGTGTGGATCGGCGACGTGCTCATCGAGGCCAGGGCCGAGGGCACGGACACGTACGAGATGAACCGCAACCTGGTGCTGACCGACGGCGCCCGGGTCGACTCCGTGCCGAACCTGGAGATCGAGACCGGCGAGATCGTCGGCGCCGGACACGCCTCGGCCACCGGCCGCTTCGACGACGAGCAGCTCTTCTACCTGATGGCCCGCGGCATCCCCGAGAAGGACGCCCGCCGCCTGGTGGTCCGCGGCTTCTTCGCCGAGCTGGTCCAGCAGATCGGCGTCGCCGACATCGAGGAGCGCCTCATCGCCCGGATCGAGGAGGAGCTGGAGGCGTCGGTCGCATGAGCGGCACCTTCGTACGCGTCTGCGGGCTGAGCGAGCTGGAGGAGGACACCCCCAAGAGGGTGGAGCTCGACGGCACGCCCATCTCCGTCGTGCGGACCGAGGGCGAGGTCTTCGCGATCCACGACATCTGCTCGCACGCCAACGTCTCGCTCGCCGAGGGCGAGGTCGACGACTGCCACATCGAGTGCTGGCTGCACGGCTCGCGCTTCGACCTCCGTTCCGGCAAGCCCGACGCGCTCCCCGCGACGCGCCCCGTCCCCGTATACCCCGTAAAGATCGAAGGGGACGACGTGCTCGTCTCCCTCTCCCAGGAGTCCTGAGGCACCCATGGCAACGCTTGAAATCCGAGACCTGCACGTCACCGTCGAGGCCGACAACGCCACGAAGGAGATCCTCAAGGGCGTCGACCTCACCGTGAAGCAGGGCGAGACGCACGCCATCATGGGCCCCAACGGCTCGGGCAAGTCGACCCTCGCCTACTCGCTCGCGGGTCACCCCAAGTACACGGTCACCGGCGGCACCGTGCTGCTCGACGGCGAGGACGTCCTGGAGATGTCCGTCGACGAGCGCGCCCGCGCGGGCCTGTTCCTGGCGATGCAGTACCCGGTCGAGGTCCCCGGCGTCTCCGTCTCCAACTTCCTGCGCACCTCCGCCACCGCGATCCGCGGCGAGGCCCCCAAGCTGCGCACCTGGGTGAAGGAGGTCAAGGAGACCATGGAGCGGCTCAACATGGACCCCTCCTTCGCCGAGCGCAACGTCAACGAGGGCTTCTCCGGCGGTGAGAAGAAGCGCCACGAGATCCTCCAGCTGGAGCTGCTCAAGCCGAAGATCGCGATCCTCGACGAGACGGACTCCGGCCTGGACGTCGACGCCCTGCGGATCGTCTCCGAGGGGGTCAACCGCGTCCGCGAGACCGGCGAGGTCGGCACCCTGCTGATCACGCACTACACGCGCATCCTGCGCTACATCAAGCCCGACCACGTCCATGTGTTCGCCGGCGGCCGCATCGTCGAGTCCGGCGGTCCCGAGCTCGCGGACAAGCTGGAGAACGAGGGCTACGAGGCATACGTGAAGGGTGGCGCATCCGCGTGACACAGCTGCCGGGCCTCCTCGACACCGAGGCGCTCCGCAAGGACTTCCCCGTCCTGGACCGCGTGGTCCACGACGGCAGGAAGCTCGTCTACCTGGACAACGCGGCGACCTCGCAGACGCCGCGCCAGGTGCTCGACGTGCTGGCCGAGTACTACGAACAGCACAACGCCAACGTCCACCGCGGTGTGCACGTGCTCGCCGAGGAGGCCACGGCGCTGTACGAGGGCGCGCGCGACAAGGTCGCCGCGTTCATCAACGCGCCGAGCCGCGACGAGGTGATCTTCACCAAGAACGCCTCCGAGTCGCTCAACCTCGTGGCGAACATGCTCGGCTGGGCCGACGAGCCGTACCGCGTGGACCATGAGACCGAGATCGTCATCACCGAGATGGAGCACCACTCCAACATCGTGCCCTGGCAGCTGCTCGCGCAGCGCACGGGCGCGAAGCTGAAGTGGTTCGGGCTGACCGACGACGGCCGGCTCGACCTGTCCGACATCGACGAGATCATCACGGAGAAGACGAAGATCGTCTCCTTCGTGCTGGTCTCCAACATCCTGGGCACGGTCAACCCGGTCGAGGCGATAGTGCGCCGCGCCCAGGAGGTCGGTGCGCTGGTCTGCGTCGACGCCTCCCAGGCCGCCCCGCACATGCCGCTGGACGTACAGGCCCTGCAGGCCGACTTCGTGGCCTTCACCGGCCACAAGATGTGCGGCCCGACCGGCATCGGCGTGCTCTGGGGCCGCCAGGAGCTGCTGGAGGACCTGCCTCCGTTCCTCGGCGGCGGCGAGATGATCGAGACCGTCTCCATGCACTCGTCGACGTACGCCCCCGCCCCGCACAAGTTCGAGGCGGGCACCCCGCCGATCTCGCAGGCGATCGGTCTGGGCGCGGCGATCGACTACCTCGACGCCATCGGCATGGACCGGATCCTCGCTCACGAGCACGCTCTCACCGAGTACGCGGTGAAGCGGCTGGCGGAGGTCCCGGACCTGAGGATCATCGGCCCCGCCACGGCCGAGGACCGCGGCGCGGCCATCTCCTTCACCCTGGGCGACATCCACCCGCACGACGTGGGCCAGGTCCTGGACGAGCAGGGCATCGCGGTGCGCGTGGGCCACCACTGCGCCCGGCCGGTGTGCCTGCGGTACGGAATTCCCGCGACCACGCGAGCGTCGTTCTATCTGTACTCCACGCCGGCCGAGATCGACGCTCTGGTCGAGGGCCTGGAGCACGTACGGAACTTCTTCGGATGAGGGGCTGAGGCGTGAAGCTGGACTCCATGTACCAGGACGTCATCCTGGACCACTACAAGAACCCGCACGGGCGGGGCTTGCGGGACGGTGACGCAGAGGTCCATCACGTCAATCCGACGTGCGGCGACGAGATCACCCTCCGTGTGCGGTACGACGGCACGACGATCGAGGACGTCTCGTACGAGGGCCAGGGCTGCTCCATCAGCCAGGCCTCGGCGTCCATGCTGAACGAACTCCTCGTCGGCAAGGAGCTGGCCGAGGCGCAGCGGATCCAGGAGACCTTCCTGGAGCTGATGCAGTCCAAGGGCAGGATCGAGCCCGACGACGCCATGGAGGAGGTCCTGGAGGACGCGGTGGCGTTCGCCGGGGTGTCCAAGTACCCGGCCCGGGTCAAGTGCGCCCTGCTGAGCTGGATGGCCTGGAAGGACGCGACGGCCCAGGCGCTGGGCGGCGCCGACGCCGAAAGGAAGACGGCATGAGCGAGACCGTGGAGATGAAGCCGGCCTCGGAGGAGGAGCTCCGCGAGGCCCTGATGGACGTGGTCGACCCCGAGCTGGGGATCGACGTCGTCAACCTGGGCCTGATCTACGGCATCCACATCGACGAGTCGAACGTCGCGACCGTCGACATGACCCTGACGTCGGCGGCCTGCCCGCTGACGGACGTGATCGAGGACCAGGCCAAGTCCGCCACGGACGGCCTGGTGAACGAGCTGCGGATCAACTGGGTCTGGATGCCGCCGTGGGGCCCCGACAAGATCACGGACGACGGCCGCGAGCAGCTGCGGGCGCTCGGGTTCAACGTCTGAGGTCCGGCACCGACAGCCGGGCCGGCGCGAGCCGGGCCGACAGCGGGGCCGGCGAGCGCAACGGCACCACGGGAACGGCGAGGTCCACCAGGGCCTCGCCGTTTTCCGTGCGGGCGCGGCGCCGGCCGTGTGCGCCGTACACGTTCTGGCGGTGGGTCGTTACGCTGCCGGTCCCATGGGATACGTGATGCTCGCCGGCGCCATTGCCGCGGAAGTCGCGGCCACCACCGCGATGAAGTACAGCGAGGGGTTCAGCAGGCCCGGGCCCTCCCTCGTGACCCTGCTCGGGTACATCGTCTCCTTCCTCCTGCTCGCCCGGACCCTGAGGACCGTGTCCATCGGCACCGCCTACGCCATCTGGTCGGGCGTGGGCACCGCGGCCGTGGCCGCGCTCGGGCTGGTGCTCTTCGGGGAGGCGCTCGGCGTGGCGAAGGCCGCCGGGATCGTGCTGATCGTCGCCGGGGTGGTGGTGCTGAACCTGGGCGGGGCGCACTGACCCGGACCCCGACCGTGTGCCGGCGGACCCGGCCGGGTGCCTCCGACCGGTCCCTGAGACGGCCCGGGGAGCGGTTCGCGGGGGCGAGGCCGGGCACGTTAGGTTTCCCCTATGACCGACACGACTGCTCCCCGCACCACCGGCGCCGTTGCCGCCGGACTCGCCACGATCGCCTCCGACGGCACCGTTCTCGACACCTGGTTCCCCGCTCCGGAGCTGACCGAGGAGCCCGGCCCGGCCGGTACCGAGCGGCTGTCGGCCGAGCGCGCCGCGCAGCTGCTGGGCGGCGGCGCCACCGCGGCGATCGGGCCGGACGCCCGCCGGGGCGTCGAGGTGGTCGCGGTCCGCACGGTCATCGCCTCGCTCGACGAGAAGCCGCTCGACGCGCACGACACCTACCTGCGCCTGCACCTGCTCTCGCACCGCCTGGTCAAGCCGCACGGGCAGAACCTGGACGGCGTCTTCGGCTTCCTCGCCAACGTCGCCTGGACCTCGCTCGGCCCGGTCGCCGTGGACGACATCGAGAAGGTGCGCCTCAACGCCCGCGCCGAGGGCCTGCACCTCCAGGTGACCTCCATCGACAAGTTCCCGCGCATGACGGACTACGTGGTCCCCAAGGGCGTCCGCATCGCCGACGCCGACCGGGTCCGTCTCGGCGCGCACCTCGCCGAGGGCACCACCGTGATGCACGAGGGCTTCGTGAACTTCAACGCGGGCACCCTCGGCACCTCCATGGTCGAGGGCCGGATCTCCGCGGGCGTGGTGGTCGGTGACGGCTCCGACATCGGCGGCGGCGCGTCCACCATGGGCACGCTCTCCGGCGGCGGCAACGTGATCATCTCCATCGGCGAGCGCTGCCTGGTCGGCGCCGAGGCGGGCGTGGGCATCGCCCTCGGCGACGAGTGCGTCGTCGAGGCCGGCCTGTACGTCACCGCGGGCACCCGGGTGACCCTGCCCGACGGCCAGATCGTCAAGGCCCGGGAACTCTCCGGCGCCTCCAACATCCTCTTCCGCCGCAACTCGGTCACCGGCGCCGTCGAGGCCCGCCCGAACAACGCGGTCTGGGGCGGCCTGAACGAGGTTCTCCACAGCCACAACTGACGGAGCCGCAACTGATACCGCCGCAGCTGGCACCGCCGCAGCGGACACCGCCGTGACCGACACCGCCGCACCCTTCCACGGACGGCCGCGGCAGGCGTCGGCACCGGTACGGTCGGCGCCGAGCGCCCTCCCGCGGCCCGGAAGGGGCCGGGAGGGCGCTTGTGCGTGGGCGTCGAGCCGAAGCCTCCTCACTGGGCCGGGAGTTCGCCTCCGCCTCCGCCTCCGCCTCCGCCGCGGGCGATGCGGGACGCCGGAAGCGTGGCGGGTGCGGGTGCGGGCGCGGGCGCGGTGCGGGCGATCCGGAATCGGCGGCTCAGCCGCAGGATCACGCACGCGTACAGCGCCAGCACGACCGCTCCGGCCACCAGCTGTTGCCAGTACATGTCCGCGGCGTTGCTGCGGTCGGTGATGCCGTCCGCGGTGGTGACGGCGAGGACCAGGGAGACGACGTTGACGCAGACGTGGTAGGCGAGGGCCGCCTCCAGGCCGCCGGTACGGTGCACGAGGAAACTCAGGACGAGGCTGAAGAGGATCAGGTCGATGAAGCCCCACGGGGTGCCGAGGCCGTGGGCCAGGGCGAAGAGCACGGCGCCGAAGACGGCGCCGGGCCAGGGGGTGCGCAGGTAACTGCCGAACACCTGGGGGAGCCAGCCGCGGAAGACGTACTCCTCGGCGGCCGCCTGGAACGGCAGCAGCAGGACCAGTACCGCGGCGTAGGTCAGGAACGTCGGCCAGCCCACCCACGCGGACCCCGGACCGTCCGTGCCGGCCTTGGACACGAGGGCCGCGGCGGCCATCACGCCGCCCAGGAGCAGTGCCGCGGCCATGGCCACGCCCAGGCAGACCAGCAGCCAGCGCCATCGCAGCCGGCCGGTCACCGAGGACAGACCGCCGGCCGTCCGCCGCTGCACAAGGCGTGCGGCGAGCAGCACCATCGGAAGCATGAACGCCAGGACGAGCAAGGTCGCGACGTCGTCCCACAGGGGATCGGCGAACACCAGGTCCTGGGAGCCGCCGAGCTTGAGTCCGGCCACCCCGGCCATGATGAACATCAGCAGGAACACCGACAGCCACCAGCCCGCCGCGGCGGCCAGCGTGGCGACCGGTGGCCGCCACCAGCGGTGCCGTCCGGTCCGCGCCAGCCGGTGGTAGGCCGACCCGGCCGGCACGCCCGCCACGGGCGAGTTCCGTGCGGGGGCCGGGCCGCCGTCGTGTTCCGTCGTCGTCGCGCTCGCTACGTTCATCTGCTCGGTCATGGGACCGCACCTCCCTCTCGAAGGTCTTCCGGGCCGCCGTCCTTCGCTTCGCCGCGGCCCTGGGACCAGGAGACAAGGGGTGGTGGATGTCCGGCATGTCGCACGAACCCGTGACTTGACGCAGCCGTGGGCCGCGTGCCGCGCGCCGCGCGCCGGCCGTGGGCCGTCGGAACACGGGGCGCGCGCGGGGACGCTCAGGTGCCGGGGGGCCGCGCGGCCGGCGCCCCGCCCAGGTCGGGTCGCCGTGCGGCGCGGAGCACCTCCGTGACCGTTCCCGTCAGGAAGCCCGTGGCGAGCAGTCCGAGCACGATCGCTCCCATGCGGATCCCGTCGGCGTCGCGGCCGTCGAGGTACACGGCCTGGCGGACCTCGGTGGGGTGCGCCGGGTCGTAGACGACGGGCAGGCGCGTGCCCGGCCCGGTGTCGCCGTCCGGGCCGGGTGGGACGTCGACGTCCGCGCGGACCGGGCCGGACGGTGTGCCGAAGCGGACCGTCACGGACGTCGCCCAGCCCTCCTCGGACCGGCCGGTGACCTCGACGACGGTCGCGTCGGTCCGGCGGCCGTGGTCCCGGAGGTCCGCCAGCGTCCGGTACTCCCGGCCGGCCTGCCACGCCATGACGCCCGCCAGCGTGGCGAACAGCAGGAAACCCGCCGCGGCCAGGCGGGCTCTGGCCCAGCCGGGTGCCACCAGCCACGACCCCGGTCCGGGCCGCGGCCACCCGGCCACGAGACGGGGCGGTGCGGACAGCCGGCCGGAGTCGCGGCGGGCCGGGCCGTGGCGGCGTACCAGCCACGCGATGCCGTCCGCCGCGGCCGGCGGCACCGCCCAGCACAGCAGGTACAGCCACACGGGGCGGAACGGCCCGAAGGCGACCCACACCGCGGCGGCCGCGGCGACCGCGAGCGTCCACCACCCCACGGCGGGGCGGCGCCCGTCCTCGTCGCCGCCCGGCACGGATCCGCGCTTGTCCATCGGCGCCCCCAACCGTCGCAAGGGGAGACTCACCGGCTGCCGTGGTGGTTGCGGTGGGAGCCGTCCCTGTCCCGCGGGGGCCGGCCGGGGCGGAGGGAGGCCGCGAAGCGCGCCGGGCCGTGAAACCGGGTCCGTCCAGGCCCTTACGGCTCAGCCGGCCATGAGGCGCTCGTACGCGGCCAGGAGCCGGGCCGCGGTCGGCGGGTCCGCGGGCAGCAGCGGGGCGCGGACCGGGCCCGCGGGCAGGCCGAGCGCGGCGAGCAGGGCCTTGACCGTCACCGTGCCGGGCAGACCGGCGGCCGTGGTCAGCTCGATGAGCTCGGTGGCGCCTTGCTGGAGCCGGGCGGCACGCGCGGTCTCGCCCGCGTCGAAGGCGTCCAGGACGGCGCGGACCCGGCGCGCCGCCGCATTGGCGACGGTGCTGACACAGCCCGCGCCGCCCACCGCGTACAGGGCGAGGGTGTGCTCGTCGCAGCCCGCGTAGCAGGCCAGACCGGTGGTCGCGAGCAGCTTCTGCACGCCGAGGAGGTCGTAGGAGCAGTCCTTGACCGCGACGATCCTGGGGTGCTCGGCGAGCCGGAGCATCGTGTCCGGCTCGATGCGCGTGCCGGTGCGCCCCGGGATGTCGTACAGCACCACCGGCAGCCCGCAGGCGTCCGCGACCGCGCGGAAGTGCGCCTCCACCGCCTCCTGCGGGGGCCTGCTGTAGTACGGCGTCACCACCAGCAGCGCGTCGGCGCCCGCCCCCTCCGCCCGCCGGGCCAGCTCGACGGTGTGCCGGGTGTCGGCGCTGCCCACGCCCGCCAGGACGGGGACCCGTGCTCCGACCGCCTCGCGCACCGCCCGGATCAGCGCCGACTTCTCGGCGTCCGTCGTGGTCGGCGACTCGCCCGTGGTGCCGTTGACGACCAGCCCCTCGCAGCCCTCGGACACCAGGTGGGCGGCCAGGCGCCGGGCCCCGTCGGTGTCCAGCGTGCCCGCCTCGGTGAACGGCGTGACCATGGCGCACAGGAGGCGGCCGAAGGGCGGCGGGGAGATCGCCGCGGTCGTGTGCGTGCTGGGAGTCGTGGAGGCACTGGGGGCCCTGAGGGTTCCGGGGGTGCTGGGATTGCTGGGATTGCCGGGAGTCATGGGAGTAGTGTCGGCAGGCGCGCGGTGAAGCACTACTTAAATGTTCTGCGGGATATTGATAAGAGGGGCTTGACGGAAGGTGCTCTGTCCAAAGTGGGCCGACGTGGGTCACCATGGGCAGAAGGTCACCGACGGGCAGCTCGTGGGAGGCGTCATGAAGCTCGGCAAGGCACTGGCCACCGGAGTCGCGGAGGAACGGCCCTCGAACGCCGCCGAGGAGGAGCCGAGGCTCCCCGAGGAGGTCCAGCAGCCCGAGCGGGAGCCGCGGGCCGCCGCCGAAGAGGTCCCGGCCGCCCGATGAGGCTGCGGCTGCCCGCGGAACGCCCGACGGGGCCGCCGACCGGATACAAGATCGCTCACCCTGTGCTGTCCCACGACGGCTCCCGGGCCCGTTTCACCGGTGTCTCCCTCGGCGGCGCGCTGCCGTACGGCGTCGTCGCGGACGCGGAGTGCGTCTACGGGCGCAGACACCGTCCGCCCGCGCGTCTGTGCGACTGCGGCTTCCACTGCGTGCACGAACGCGCCGCCGCCGAGGCGCTGCTGTGCACGGCCGAGCACCGGACGGCCGTGCTGCTGGAGGTCTCCGTCCTCGGCGCGTACATCCGCTTCGAGCGCGGCTTCCGCTCCGCCCGCCAGCGAGTGCGCACGGCCACCGTGGGCCCGTGCGCGTGCGGCGCGCCCGCCTCCGCACTGGCCGACGCCGGCTGGGGCAGACCGGGCTGGCGCGCGCTCGGTGCCGCCTGCGCGGGCTGTGTGCGCGGCCGTACGTCCCTCACGCTCGCCGGCTTCGCCGGGCTGGCCGGCGACGGACTGCGGGTCGTGGCCGGCGGCCCGGCGCCGGCGTTCGGACCCGGTGCCGGGACGGCGGGTACCCGTGTCCCAGGAGGCCCGGAGGGCCCGGGTGGGCCGGAGGGGCTCGGGGTGCCCGAACTCGTCGCCGAGGCCGCCCTTCTCCAGGCACGGCTGGACTGGTTCCAGACGCAACTGGCCCGGCTCGGGGAGCGCGGGCCCGGCGGGTCCGGCGGGTCCGGCCAGGGGTAACGGACGTGTGCGCGGGTACCCGGCTCTCCCGGACCGAGAGGAGGCGGGACACCGTGACCGGGACCATCGATGCCAGGCCTGCCCGCGACGAGCACCACCCGGTGCGCGACCACCAGACGGGCGACCGTCCGGTGGGCGAACTCGTGCATCAGGCCACCGAGCAGCTTTCCCAGCTCGTGCGGCAGGAAATGACCCTGGCGAGGATCGAGCTGGCCCAGAAGGGGCGGCGCATGGGGCGCGGCGGCGGCATGCTCGGCGCCGCGGGAGCCATCGGCTACGTCGGCCTGATCGCGCTGGCCGGTACCGCGACCGCCGCGCTCTCGCTGGTGCTGCCCGTGTGGGCCGCGGCGCTCGTCGTGACGGCCGTGCTGTTCGCGATCGCGGGGGTGCTGGCCCTCACCGGCCGCGCCCAGCTGCGCCGCGCGGCACCGCCCAAGCCGCAGGAGACGCTGGGCAGCGTGAAGGCGGACGTGGAGGAGATCAGGGAAAGGGCGCACCACCGATGACGGACATGACGCAGGGGGCGGACGGCGGTTCGGCGCGGGCCGCCGGCGCGAAGGGCCCCGACGAACTCAGGCAGCAGATCGAGCGGACCAGGAGCCAACTCGGCGACACGGTGGAGGAACTGGCCGCGAAGGCCGATGTGAAGGCCCGGGCCAGGGCGCGCGCGGCGGATCTCAGGGACCGGGCCGGGGCGATGACCGTGCAGCTGCGCAGCACCGCCGCGCAGGCCGGCCACCGGGTCCAGGAGCGGGCGAGTCACGCCGGGCACCGGGTCCAGGAGCGGGCGAGCCAGGCGGGCCACCGCGCTCAGGAGCGGGCGAGCCAGGCCGGGCACACCGTGCAGGACCGCGCGGCGCGGGCGGCCGACACCGCCGGGCACACGGTGCCGCAGCGCGTGAACTCCGCGGTCGAGGCCTGCCGGCGCAACCCCCGCCCGGTGATGATCGCGGGAGCCGCGGGCGCGGCGTTGCTGACAGCGGGGCTGCTCCTGCTCCGCCGCGGCCGCCGGCACTGCTGACGGAGGCCACGGACGTCGCCGGACGTCGCCGGACACGGGAACCGCCCCCACCCGACGGGTGGGGGCGGTTCCCGTGCGTTTCCGTGCGTTTCCGTGCGTTTCCGTGTCGTTCCCGTGCGGCGCGGCCCGTGCCCGGACGGGCGTGACGCTCCGGCGCGCCGTGCGCCCGTGTCCGGACCGACTCGGACCGACTCGGACCGACTCGGCCCGCCCGGCTACGGGTGGAACCGCAGCACCTGCGGGTCGTGGTCGCTGATCTGGTCGTGGAACTCCGAGTTGATGTGCACGCTGTCGTACTCGAAGTCGCAGCCGCGCCGGATCGACGGGCTGATCAGGATCTGGTCCAGGACCTGCTCGTTGCCCTGGTAGTCGTAGGTGTAACGCTCGCTCCTGGGCAGCGACTTGATCGCCGACCAGAGCGCGCCGCCGTCCTCAAGGATCCGGGCGGTGCCGGAGAACTCGAAGTCGTTCATGTCGCCGAGCGCGACGACGTCCGCGTTCCTGTCGGCCTTCAGGATGTCCTTGACGAACGTGTTCACCTCGGCCGCCTGCAGATGGCGCTGGACCTCCGAGCCGCGCGTCGGGGGCTGGTACTGCGAGGTGAGCCCCTGGTCGCCGCCCTTGGACGCGAAGTGGTTGGCGATCACGAAGACCGTGCGGCCGCGGAAGACGAACTCCCCGGCCAGCGGCTTGCGGCTGGACTTCCAGGCGTCGCTCGCCGGGTCGATCCGGCCGGGGGAGACCGTGAGGGCCGCCCTGCCGTGCAGCCTGGTGACGCCGACCGCGGTGGTCGCGTCGCCGCCCGGGCGGTCGGTGAAGGAGACCCGGGCGGGGTTGAACAGGAACGCCTGGCGGATGTTGCCGCCGGGCTCGCCGCCGTCCTGGTCGTTGACCGGGTCGATGGAGCGCCACTCGTACCGCGGGCCGCCGGCCGCGACGATCGCGTCGATCAGCTTGGTCACCGTCAGGCTCGCGTCGACGGTGCCGTCGTCGGTGGCGCCGTTGTTGTCCTGGATCTCCTCCAGGGACACGATGTCGGGCGACTGGAGGTTGTGCACGATCGCGGCGGCGTGCGCGGCGAAGGTGGAGTCCGACGGGTCGAGGTTCTCGACGTTGTAGGTGGCCACCGAGAGCTCGCCGCGCCCCTGCCTGCGGGTGGTCTCGCGCTCGAGGCCGGCGCTCTTCGGCGTGCCGAGCCGGCCGGCGACCAGGGTGTAGCCGCCGTACTGGTTGTAGTCCAGCGGGCCGGTGGTGGCGCCGGAGAGGGTGTCCCCGACGTTCGCCACGGGGAAGTCGGCGGTGGAGCCCAGCGACTGGATCTGCAGCCGGCCGGTGTTCTGCGACGTGTACGAGCCGTACACCGTGCCGCCGCGGCGGTTGCTGTGCTCGTGCGGCTTCACCGTGACCCACAGCTCGCTGTAGGGGTCGGTGGCGGTGACCACCCGGGCGTCGGTGACCTGGACGTTCATGCCCTCCAGGGACTCGTAGTAGTCCAGGGCGTACGTCGCCGGCCGCAGGGTCAGGCCGTTGACCGAGCCGCCCGCGGCGGCGTCGCCGGCCGGGGTGTACGCGGCCGGGACGGACCGCGCGTCGACGACCGCCGGGGCGGGGACCTGGTTGCCGCCGGAGACCACGGTGACCACCGGCTTGGTGATCTCGGTGACCGACTGGTTGCCGGAGGAGGCGCCGCCCGGGACGAACTCCGAGACCGTGCCGGTGACCGTCACCGAGTCGCCGACGGCGACCTTCGGCGTGGAGCCGGTGAAGACGAAGACGCCCTCACTGGTGGCCGGGTCGGCGTCCGGGGAAGGGTCCTGGAGCCAGAAGCCCCGGGACGAGCCGTAGGCGCGCACGCCGGTGACGATTCCGGCCACGTCCGTGACCTTCTGGCCGGCGTACGGGGATATCCGGGTCGTGCCCTGGATGTCGTGGATGCGCAACGAGTCCGCGTGCGCGGGCGCGGGCAGGACGATCGTCTGGACGACGGCCGCCGCGGAACAGACGGCGGCGACGGTCAGCGCGGCGATACGCGCGGAAGACTTGCTCGGCAACGTGAATCCCTCCGGGGACGTGACGGAGTGCCGGGACGAGGGTGCGATGGTGGTGACGCGCGTAGCGAGCCGAAAAACAGTGCACAGCTGTTCCCCGAACTTCTACGCGCGTCAATGTCCTGTGCGGCCAGGGCAGTTGTCAAGGTTTCGGCCATGTACGCACGCCTGCGGGGAGATGAACCGGGCGGCATGGGTGGAAATCCGTCTAGGCTGAGCGGATGAGCCGTCACCCCTGAAGGCCCACTAGGAGAAGCAGCCGATGTCAGACAGGTCCCCGTTGCCGCCGGTGCGGCTCGCCTCCGAACCGGAACTGGCGCGGGACGCTCTCGCCACGCCTCTGCTCGCCCGCGCCGCCCGGCTCGCCCGCTGGGCCGGACCCGGCACCCGCGTGGAGGCGGGCGGCGGACTCGTGGCGGAGCAACTGCCCGCCGCGGCCGAGGCGCTCGGGCTCGACGGGGACGACGCGGCGGCCTGCGCGAGCGAGGCGTGGCGGGCCGCGGTGGACGCCGGGCTCGTCGAGATCACCGACGCGGAGGCGGGCGCCGTGACGGCGGGCGCCGCCCTCGGCCTGCTCACCGGCGGTTCGCCGCACGACGTGCTCTCGGTGTGGCTGAGGCTGCTTCAGTCCGTGCTGGCGGACGCGAGCGTCCCCGGCCTGGACGCCCTGGTCGAGGCGATGGACGACACCGGCACGGTCGACCTGTCCGCGCTCGGCTGGGACCCGCGGGCCGAGCGGGAGTTCCTCGACGGCGTGCTGGCGAGCCTGTACCTGCTGACCGTGGGCGAGGACGGGCCGGCCGGCGGCCCGGTGCCGCTGCCCGCGCTGGCCGCCTCCGTGATCGTCCCCGACGGCATGGGGGAGCCCACCGACGACATACTGGAGCAGGTCTCCGAGGCGATGATGCGTTTGGACGGCCCGTTCCGGCTGCTGGAGCCGGCCGGGCTGGTCGAGTACCGGCCCGTGGACGAGGCGCTCCTCGCGGACGTGGACGACACCGCGGGGGCGCAGACCGCGCCCGTCGACGAGGCGGACGTCACCCGCTACGGCATGGTGCGGCTGACGCCGCTCGGCCTGTACGGGCTGCGGGCCCGCCTGCTCGAGGCGGGGCACGAGGCGCCGGTGGTCGGCGAACTCGCCGACAAGGGGGCGGACGCGCTGCTCGACGGCACGGCCGCCTTCGGTCCCGCGGCGGCGCACGCGGAGACCGAGCAGTGGCTGGCGCGCCGCGAGCCGTCCGCGGCCGCGCGGGAGCTGCTGGCGGCGGCGCGGGGCGCGGACCCCGGGGGCCCGCTGCGGCGGCTGCGCTGCCAGCAGGCGCTGTCCCTGGTGGGCGCCGAGGCCGAACCGGCGCTGCGCGAGGTGCTCGACGACCCCGAACTCGGCGGGCTCGCCCGCGTCTGGCTGACCGAGCACGGCCTGGCCGACGTGCCCGCGCCGTCCCAGGAGATGGTCTTCTGGCTGACCATCGACACGGTGGCCGCGCAACTGGACGCCGAGGGCGACTCCGAGGAACTGCACGCCCTCGTCGAGGGGCTGGCCGAGCAGCACAGCGGGTTCTTCGCGGCGGCCTGGCGGGTGAACCACCCGCAGACGGCCCACGTGCTGGAGGCGATGGGCCGGCTCCACCCCGACCGCGCAATCGCCAAGGAGGCGAGAAAGGCCGCCTTCAAGGCCCGCTCCACGCGGGCCGGCTGACGGCCCGCACCCGTCGCGCGGGGCGGCGGACGTCCGCTCCTGCCGCGCGGGTCGGTTGACGGCTTCGCGCTCGCCGCGCGGGGCGTCCGGCCGCCGCATGCGCTCGCGAACGGCAGGGGCCCGGCCGTGCTCCGTCCCGCGCGGCGCCCCCCGCATGCGCCGCGCGCAGGCCGGCCGTACGACCGCGCCTGCCGGCCGCGCGGTTCAACTGCCGTGCGGAGCACGCGGTTGCCGACGCCGTGCACCGCCGCGATGCCCGGTCGCGGGTCGCCCTGCACCGCCGCGCCTCGCGGGCGTCGACCGCCGTACGCCAACGCCCCGCACGGTCGCCGAGCGTCGCTCGCGCCGCATGGGTGCGGGAAGGTGGCGCTCCGTGAGGCGGTCGGCGGGCTGTGGGGCGTGTGCGTGCGTAGCCGGAGGGGGCGTCACGGCTCGGGCGGGTCGTGGGCGCGCGGTACGGTGCGGGGCGGGGCGGCGTGCAGCGTCCCGCGGGATTCACGACGCCGGGGCCGGTGAGGCCGGTTGGAAGCACCGGAAGCGGTCATCAATTCGCTCGCACCCGTCAGGCCGCGCCTCCTACAGTGGGCTCACGAAGCAACGCACCTCCCGGTGCGCCGGCAGCGGCTCCTTCTTTGTCCGAGAAACCGACGCCGCAGCCCACTTGACCTCGGGAGGCGCAGCTCAGGGTGGGTGCCCGGTGCGCAGGCAACGGATACTTCAGGGAACGGGTACATTGCGGGTTCGAATCCCGTCATCGACTTCGGGTCGATGTGGCGGAAAGGGAAGACGCGCCTGTTGAGCAGGTCCCGTCGCCGAATCCTGAACTCGGGCACCGCCTTTCTCTGCGCCTCTCTCCCAACACCACGTGAATTCGGGGGAATTCAACGATGGCGCGATTCAACTCCAGGGCCGCCAAGGCCCGGCCCACGTCCCGGGTCACCTCCACGGGCCGTGTGCTGCGCACCTACGAGGGCGGCCGCGGCCAGGAGCGGGACGCACGCTCGGAGCTCTTCCTGCTCGCCATGTCGAACATGGTGGGGCAGCGGACCTTCTACGAGTCCGGCGCCGACCGCGACGCCCGGTTCGTGAAGCTCGTGCGCGAGCTCGCCGTCGCCGACCCGTCCTGGACGGCCGGCCTGCTCGGCTGGCTGCGCGACGAGGGCAATCTGCGGACCGCCTCCCTGGTGGGCGCCGCCGAGTACGTGAAGGCACGGCTGGACGCGGGCGCCACCGGCGCTCCCGCCAACCGGCAGGTCGTCGCCTCCGTGCTGCGGCGGCCCGACGAGCCCGGCGAGCTCATGGCGTACTGGACCGCGACCCACGGGCGCAACGTGCCCAAGCCGGTCAAGCGCGGCATCGCCGACGCGGTGCGCCGCCTGTACACCGGCAGGTCGCTGCTGAAGTACGACACCGCCACCAAGGGCTACCGCTTCGGCGACGTCCTCAACCTGGTGCACGCGGCGCCCGACCCGGACAAGCCGTGGCAGGGCGAGCTGTTCCGCTACGCGCTGGACCGGCGGCACCACCCGGACACGGCCGTGCCGCCCGCGTCGGACCGGGTGCTGACCGCCCACCGCGCGCTGATGGAGCTGCCGGTGGCCGAGCGGCGTGCCCTGGTGACCTCCGAGGGCGGCGCCGAGCGGCTCGCGGCGGCCGGCATGACGTGGGAGGCGCTGGCCGGATGGCTCCAGGGCCCGATGGACAAGGCGGCCTGGGAGGCCGTGATCCCGTCCATGGGCACCATGGCCCTGGTGCGCAATCTGCGCAACTTCGACCGGGCCGGGGTCTGCGACGAGGTGGCGGCCCAGGTGGCCGCGCGGATCAGCGACCCGGCCGAGGTCGCGCGCTCGCGCCAGTTCCCCTTCCGCTACCTCGCCGCCCACCGGCACGCGCCGTCGCTGCGCTGGGCGTACCCGCTGGAGCGGGCGCTCGGCCACTCGCTGGCCAACGTGCCCTCGCTGCCCGGCCGCACCCTGGTGCTCGTGGACCGCTCCGGCTCGATGTTCCACGCCCGGATGTCGGACCGCTCCGAGCTCACCCGGGCGGACGCGGCGGCCGTCTTCGGCACGGCCCTCGCGCTGCGGGCGGCCGACGCGGACCTGGTGGAGTTCGGCACGTCGAGCCGGCGGGTGCCGTTCCGCACGGGCGAGTCGGTGCTGAAGGTCCTGGACCGCTTCGGCGACCTGGGCGGCACCGACACCACCGAGGCGGTGCGGCGTCACTACCGCGGGCACGACCGGGTGCTGATCGTCACCGACGAGCAGTACGCCCCGAGCCGCCACGGCGACCCGACCGAGCAGGTGCCGCGCCGGGCGCCGGTCTACACCTGGAACCTGGCCGGCCACCGCGCGGGCCACGGCCCGTCCGGCACGGACGGCCGGCACACCTTCGGCGGCCTGTCGGACGCGGCCTTCCGGATGGTGCCGCTGCTGGAGCGGGCCCGCGACGCCGACTGGCCGTGGGCCGCGTGACACCGCCGGGCCGCGTGACACCGCCGGACCGTGTGACACCGCCGGACCGTGTGACACCGCCGGACCGTGTGACACCGCGGCCGGAACCGTCCCCGCCGCACCGCCGATAAAATGCGGGGATGGTCTCCGGTCCGCAGGGAGTGTCGGGATGACAGGGGTCCGTCCCATGCGCGCGGACGCCCGGCGCAACTACGAGCGGCTGCTGCGGGTGGCCGCCGAGGCCTTCGCCCTGCACGGCGAGAACGCCTCGCTCGACGACATCGCCAAGCGTGCGGGCGTCGGCTCCGGCACCCTCTACCGGCACTTCCCCAACCGCCGGGCACTGCTGGAGGCCGCCTACGTCGACCGGATCGAGGCCATGGCCGCCCGGGCCGGCGAGCTGTCCCGGCAGCTGCCGCCGGGCGAGGCGCTGACACGGTGGCTGGAGGAGCTGTGCGCCAGCACGATCCAGGTGCGCGGACTGAAGGCGCTGCTCGGATCGGCCGTCACGGACGGCGGTTCGGCCGCCGCCACCGCCTGCGCCGTGTCGCTCAGGGGCGCGGCGACCCACCTGGTGGAGGCCGCCCGGCGGGAGGGCACCCTGCGGGCCGACGTCGAGCCCGTCGAACTGCTGCGGCTGGCGCACGGGGTGGCCACGGCCGCCGAGCTGGCGGACGGGCAGGGCGACGCCATCCGCCGCTGTCTGACCCTGCTCATGGAGGGCCTGCGGGAGCGGCCGGACACCGGGCCGGGCCGGGCGCCGGGCGGGGCGCCCTCCGGGTGAGGACGCCCGCCGCCGGCACGCGCACGGCGACCGCCCGGCAGACGGCCGCCCCCGCACGGGTCCCGCGGTACGGGTCCCGCCGCACGGGTGCCGCCGTACGGATGCCGCCCTACGGGTGCCGTCTCACAGGGCCTGGGCGGCCGGCTTCACCATGTTGCGGACCGTGCGGGCCTTGACGAAGTCGCCCATCGCGGTCATCTCCCACTCGCCGGAGAACTGGCGGATCAGCTTGGCCATCAGCACCCCGGTCTGCGCCTCGGCGTGGGTGAGGTCGAAGCGGACCAGCTCCTCGCCCGTGGCCGCGTCCAGCAGACGGCAGTACGCCTTGGCGACCTCGGTGAACTTCTGGCCGGAGAAGGAGTTCACGGTGAAGACCAGGCCGGTGACCTCCTGGGGCAGCCGCCCGAGGTCCACCACGATCACCTCGTCGTCGCCCGCGCCCTCGCCGGTGAGGTTGTCCCCGGAGTGCTTCACCGCCCCGCCGAGGATCGTCAGCTTGCCGAAGTAGCAGCTGTCGATGTGGTTGCGCTGCGGGCCGTAGGCGATGACGGAGGCGTCCAGGTCGATGTCCGCGCCGCGGAACGCGGGCTCCCAGCCCAGTCCCATCTTCACCTGGGACAGCAGTGGACGGCCGCCCTTGACCAGGGACACCGTCTGGTTCTTCTGCAGGCTGACGCGGCCCTTGTCCAGGTTGACCTTCCCGGCGCCGGGCGCGGGCGCCGGCGGGGCCGGGGGAGCGGGCGGGGCCGGCGGCGTGACCTGCGGCTGCGTCACGGGCGGCGGGCCCGCCGGCATGGGCGGGGTGCCCGGGTGCGGCGGCGCGGGCGGCGCGACGGGCTGCTGCGGGGCGGCCGGGGCGGCGGCCGGCTCCTCCACCGTCACACCGAAGTCGGTGGCGATGCCCGCCAGGCCGTTGGCGTACCCCTGGCCGACGGCGCGCGCCTTCCACTGGCCGTTGCGCAGATAGATCTCCACGACCACCAGCGCCGTCTCGCTGCCGAGCCGCGGCGGGGTGAACGTGGCCAGCACCGAGCCGTCGTCCGCGTCGCGGAGGGTGGCCGTGGGCTCGATGCCCTGGAAGGTCTGCCCGGCGGCGTCGGGGCTCGCGGTGATCACGATCTTCTCGATGCCGGGCGGCACGGCGGAGGTGTCCACGGTGATCGCGTCCGGCGCCGTGCCGCCGCCCGACCGGTGGGTCACGCCCGGCCCCGACGGCTGGTTGTAGAAGATGAAGTCGTCGTCCGAGCGGACCTTGCCGTCGCCCGTGAGCAGCAGGCCCGATACGTCGAGCCGCACCGGGGCGGCGACGTCGACCGTCACGCGCGTGGCGGCCAGAGGGATGTTCGAGCCGGGGGTCATAGCTGTCATGTGGGGGCTAACGAACGAGGGCGCTTTACCGTTCCCTTACCTGCCGAACGGGTGACACGCCCCCGCCCCGTGCCGTACGGCACCCCCGCCCCGTGCCCTACAGCACCCCGCCCTGTACCCCGCGGCGCCCTCGTCCCCCGCCCTACGGCACCACCACGATCTTCCGCCCCACGCCCGCCGCGAACTGCTCCAGCGCCTGCGGGTACCGCTCCAGCGGAACGCGGTCGCTGATGAAGACCCCGGGGTCCAGCACCCCGTTCGCGAACAGTTCCGCCGCCCGCTCGAAGCTGTGCAGCACCGCCATGGAGCCGGTGATGGTGATCTCCTGGTTGTAGATGCGGTACGGGTCGATCGTCACCCGCGTCGCGTAGTCGGCCACGCCGAACTGCAGGAACGTACCCGCCTTCGCCACCCGGCCCAGGCCGTCCTGGATGGCCGCCGCGTTGCCGGTGGCGTCCACCACCACGTCCCAGCCACGGGGCCGGTCCAGTTCGTCCGCGTTCGCGGCCGCCGCGCAGACGCCGAGGCCGCGGGCCGTCTCGAGGCGGGCCGGGTTCACGTCGACCACGTCCACGCTCGCCGCGCCGGTCCGCTTGGCCAGCTCCAGCATCATCAGGCCCATCGTCCCCGAGCCGTAGATCAGCACATGCGCCCCCAGCCGCGAGCGCAGCACGTCGTAGCCGCGCACGGCGCACGACAGCGGCTCGATCAGCGCCGCGTCCTCGGTGCGCACGTGCTCGGGCAGCTTCACGCAGTTGGCCACCGGCGCCACCGCGTACTGCGCCGCCCCGCCGGCCGTGGTCACGCCGATCGCGGCCCACCGCTCGCACATGTTGTTGTGGCCGTCGCGGCAGTAGCGGCACTCGTAGCAGTACAGGGAGGGGTCCACGGCCACCCGGTCGCCGGCCGCGACCTCCGTGACCCGGGTGCCGACGGCGACGACCCGGCCGGCGAACTCGTGCCCGGGCACGATGGGCAGCTTGGGCGCGAACTCGCCCTGGAGGATGTGCAGATCGGTGCCGCACAGGCCGCAGGCCGCCACCTCGACGACCACCTCGCGGGGTCCTGGCGCCGGGTCCGGGACCTCGGTGACGACGGCGCGGCCCACGGACTCGATGACGGCGGCCTTCATTTCACGGCTCCCAGTGACAGGCCCTGGACCAGTTTGTCCTGGGCGGCGAACCCCGCGGCGAGCACCGGCAGGGAGATGACGAGCGACGCGGCGCACACCTTCGCCAGGAACAGGCCCTGGCTGGTGATGAAGCCGGTCAGGAAGACGGGCGCGGTCTCGGCGACGACGCCCGTCAGCACCCGGGCGAACAGCAGCTCGTTCCAGCTGAAGATGAAGCAGATGAGGGCGGTGGCGGCGATGCCCGGGAGCGCGATCGGAGCGACCACCCGGCGCAGCACGGTGGGCAGCCGGGCGCCGTCGATCTGCGCGGCCTCGATGACCGCGATCGGCACCTCGGAGAGGAAGGACTGCATCATCCACACCGCGATCGGCAGGTTCATCGCCGTGTAGAGCACGACGAGCGCCCAGACGTTGTCCAGCAGCCCGGCGTTCTTGGCGAAGAGGTAGACCGGCAGCAGACCCGCCACGGCCGGCAGCATCTTGGTGGACAGGAAGAAGAACAGCACGTCGGTCCACTTGCGCACCCGCCGGATGGACAGGGCGTACGCGGCGGGCAGCGCGAGCAGCAGGGTCAGTACGGTGGAGGCCACCGACGCCGTGGTGGAGTTGATCAGCGCCGGCCAGGGGCTCGCGCCGCCGTCCAGGCCGAAGAACTCGCGGTAGCTGCCGAGGGTGAGCGAGGCGGTGAGGGACGGCGGGTTGGTCGCCGCGTCCGCCTCGGAGTGGAAGGACGTCAGCGCCATCCACAGCAGGGGCAGCACGAACAGGATGCCGGCCAGCCAGGCGGCCACCCCGAGGGCGGCGCCCTTGAACCGGACACGCCGCGCGGGGCCTTGCGGTGCGCGCCGGCGCGCGGGTGCGGTGACGGCGGTCGTCATGCGCGGGACACCTCCTCGCGGAACAGGGACGACACCACGCGCAGGGCGAACGTCGCGAGCGCGATCGAGCCGATGACGACCACGACCCCGGCGGCCGAGGCGAGGCCGTTCTCGTGCGCCTGGTAGAAGGTCTGGTAGATGGTGTACGGCAGGTTGGCGGTGCCCAGGCCGCCGGAGGTGAGGGTGAACACCGCGTCGAAGTTCTGCACGATGTAGATCGAGCCGAGCAGCACCCCGAGCTCCAGATAGCGGCGCAGGTGCGGCAGCGTGATGTGCACGAACACCTGCCAGTCGCCGGCGCCGTCCATGCGGGCCGCCTCGATCAGCTCCGGGTCCCGGCTCTGCAGCCCGGCCAGCAGGATCAGCATCATGAACGGCGTCCACTGCCACACCAGGGAGGCCTCGACCGCCGCCAGCGGCATGTCGGAGATCCAGTCCGGCTGCGGCGCGCCGTCGCCCCCGGCCCAGTGCAGGACGCCGTTGAAGAGCCCGTACTCGGGGTTGAACAGCACGTGCTTCCACAGCAGGGCGGCCGCGATCGGGACCACGAGGAACGGCGCGATCAGCATGGTGCGCACGGCGGCCCGGCCGCGGAAGCGGCGGTCCAGCAGCAGCGCCAGTACCAGGCCGAGCAGCAGGCTGACGAGCACCACGGTGACGGTCAGCAGGACGGTCGTCCACACGGACTTGCGCAGCTCCGGGGTGCTCAGGACGTCGGCGTAGTTGGCGAACCCGGTGAAGTGCCGCTCGTCGGGGTAGAGCGCGTTCCAGTCGAAGAACGAGATCACCAGGGTGGCCACGAACGGCAGCTGCGTCACCGCGATCATGAAGATGAGGGCGGGCAGCAGCGGGGCCCGGGTGGCCCAGGCGCGCATGCGGTTGGGGGGCCGGGTCGCCGGCCGCGCGGGGGCGGCGGCGACCCGGGCGGAGGTCGTGGCGGTCATGAGTCCTCGTACTTCTTGGCGACGGCCTCGGCGTACTGCTGCGACTTCTCCAGCGCGCTGTCCACCGACTGCCGGCCGGCGATGGCCGAGCTGATCTCCTGGGAGACCTTGGTGCCCAGGTCGGTGAACTCGGGGATGCCGACGAACTGGATGCCGGGCGCGGGTCGCGGCTGCACCCCCGGGTCCTCGGGCCGGGCGCTCGCGATCGCGTCCCGGGTGACGTCGGCGAAGGCCGCGGCCTCCTTGCGGTACTCCGGGATGTCGTAGGTGGAGGAGCGCTTGCCGGCGGGCACGTTGGACCAGCCGGCCTTCTCGCCCGCGAGCCTCTCGTAGTCCTTGCCGGACGCCCAGGAGATGAACTTCCAGGCGTCGTCGGCGTGCTTGGACGCCTTCTGGATGCCCCACGCCCAGGTGTAGAGCCAGCCGGAGCTGCGGGTCCTGTCGACCGGCGCCGGGACATAACCGATCTTGCCCTTGACGGGGGAGTCGGCGGCCTCCAGCGAGCCGGCGCCCGCCGTGGCGTCGTACCACATGGCCGTCTTGCCCTGGGTCATGTTGTTGAGGCACTCGGCGTAGCCGGACTGGGCGGCGCCGGACTCGCCGTGCTCGCGGACGAGGTCGACGTAGAACCGGGTGGCCTTCTTGAACTCCGGCGCGTCCAGGCGCGCCTTCCAGTCCTTGTCGAACCAGGTGCCGCCGAAGGTGTTGACGACCGTGGTCAGCGGCGCCATCACCTCACCCCAGCCGGGCAGTCCGCGCAGGCAGATGCCCTTCATACCGGGTTCGGCGCCGTCCAGCCGGGCGGCCAGGTCCGCCACCTGCCGCCAGGTGGGGTGGGCGGGCATCTTCAGGCCCTTCTTCCGCAGGACGTCCTTGCGGTACATCAGGAAGGAGGACTCGCCGTAGAAGGGCTCGCCGTAGAGCTTGCCGTCCGCGGCGGTGAGGGCCTGCCGCATCGGGGCGAGGACGTCCTGCTGGTCGAAGGCGGTGTCCTTGGCGACGTAGGAGTCGATCGGGTGGAGCCAGCCGTTCTTGGCGTAGATCGGGATCTCGTAGTTGCTGAGGGTGGCGACGTCGTACTGGCCCGCCTGGTTGGCGAAGTCCTGGCTGATCTTGTCCCGGACGTCGTTCTCCGGCAGCACGGTGAAGTTCACCTTGATCCCGGTGTCCTTGGTGAAGTGCGCGGCGGTGAGCTTCTGCAGCTCGACCATCTGCGGGTTGTTCACCATCAGGACGTTGACGGAGTGGGCGGATGATCCGCCGCCCGCTCCGCCGGCGCCCGAGCAGCCGGCGAGCAGCGGGGTGATCAGTGTTCCTGCGGCGGCCACCGCCAGTGCGGTGCGGCGCGTCCGTCGGCTCTGGGTGCGCATGTACAGCTCCTGATCGCTATGGGGTTGCTGAGACTGTGGGCCGGCCGCGAGGGCCGGTGGGGAGGGGCGGGTCGGGGGTGTGCGGGTCCGCCGTGCGGCCCGGGTGCGGGGCGGCGCGGGACGGAGGGTGTGCGGTTGTCCGGCCGGTGGCCGGTGGCCGGTGGCCGTGGCCGTTGGTCGTTGGTGCCGGTGCCGGTGCCGGTGCCGGTGCCGGTGCCGGTGGCCGGTGGCCGGTCGCGGGCCGGGCCGGGCCGGGTCAGGCCCGGATGACCTGCGGGCCCTGGAGCGAGTAGCGGTGGGCTTCGGAGGACGGCAGCAGCGTGCTGGTGACGACGGCCTCCAGGTCGCCGATCTCGCCGAAGCGGCAGAAGCTGACCGCGCCGAACTTGGTGTGCACGCCCGCGAACACCACCCGTCGCGCGGCCCGCATGGCCTGCGCCTTGACCTCGCTGACGGCGGGGTCGGGCGTGGTCAGGCCGTGCTCGCGGGAGATGCCGTTGGCGCCGATGTAGGCGAGGTCGAGGACGAAGCCGGCGAGCATCTTCGTGGTCCAGTGGTCGACGGTGGCCAGTGTGCCCGCGCGGACCCGGCCGCCGAGCAGCAGCACGGAGACGTTCTCCGCCTCGGCGAGGGCGCCGGCGACCGGCAGGGACGCGGTGACCACGGTCAGCGGCCGGTCGCGGGGCAGCGCCTCGGCGATGAGCTGGGGGGTGAAGCCCTCGTCGACGAAGACGGTCTCGGCGTCCCCGAGCAGCTCGGCCGCCGCGGCCGCGATCCGGCGCTTCTCGGGGACGTGACTGGTGGCGCGGAAGGCGAGGGTGGTCTCGAAGCCGGCGCTCTCCACCGGATAGGCGCCGCCGTGGGTGCGGCGGACCAGTCCGTGGTCCTCCAGGGCGCGCAGATCGCGGCGCACGGTCTCCTTGGCCACGCCGAGCTCGGCGGCGAGCGCGGTGACGTCGACCTGGCCGGTGGCGCGGGCGACCCGGACGATCTCCCGCTGGCGCTCCTCCGCCGTCCTCGCGCTCATTGGCCGACACCTGCTTTCCCGTGCTGCGCTGCCCGTTCGGGCCCGTTCGGGCCCGGCGGGTTCCCTGGGGGAAAGTTCTACAGCGGCGCCGCCGCACTGACCAGGTCTGTTGCGGGCCCGATGCTGCCCGGATGTGCCCGCTTGGCGTGACGGCTGCCCGTCGCGGACCTGCGCGGCTGGCGGGGGCGGGGGTGGGAGCGGGCACCGCGGATGCCCGAATACGGCCCCGCCGGCGCCCGTTCCCTGCCCGCGGACCCCCACGACCGATCATTTCCCGCCGTGTCCGCGGGTCCCGGGCGCCGCCCCCGCGGTCTCGGTGACGCCGCGTCCGCCGGTCCCGGCGGCGTCGAGGCGGCCGACGGGCGGGTCGGGGCAGCCGGCGGGCGCGTCTCCGAGTCCGGCACTCCTCGGGCGTGGGCGCGTGGCGCCGTCGCGTGGGGCAGCGGCGGATCTCACCCACTGCGATGGACACTTGACGCACCGGACCACCCTCCCTAGCGTGTCCACGCATGTGAATCCGGTCCACGGTTGCGGTGGAAACACAGACGCGCCAGCATGCGTCGGCCGCGCCGCCGGCGTTCCCACCCCGGCCCTCGGCCCTCGCGCCCCGGCCCCCGCCCCGACCACCCACCCGAGGAGACCGAGCATGCCCGCTCCGCGCACCGTACTGCTCACCGGCGCCGCCGGCGGGCTCGGCACCCTGATGCGGGGCCTGCTGCCCGGGTACGGCTACGAACTGCGCCTGCTCGATCTCCGACCGGTCGAGGACGCGCCGGACGCGATCGTCGCCGACCTCGGCGACCGGCGGGCGCTGCGCGAGGCGGTCCGGGGCGTCGACGCGATCGTCCATCTCGCGGGCATCTCCCTGGAAGCCTCCTTCGACAAGATCCTCAAGGCCAACATCGAGGGCACCTACAACCTCTACGAGGCGGCCCGTGAGGAGGGCGTCGGCCGGATCGTCTTCGCCTCCTCCAACCACGCGGTGGGCTACACCCCGCGCCCCCAGGGCGACGACCCGCTGATCCCGGTCGGCACCCCGCACCGCCCCGACACCTTCTACGGCCTGTCCAAGTCCTTCGGCGAGGACCTGGCCCAGCTCTACTGGGACAGGCACGGGATCGAGACCGTCTCGGTGCGCATCGGCTCCTGCTACCCCGAGCCGACCAGCGTGCGCATGCTGTCGCTGTGGCTGAGCCCCGCCGACGGCGCCCGCCTCTTCCACGCCGCCCTGACCGCCGATCACGTCGGCCACACCGTCGTCCACGGCTCCTCCGCCAACACCCGGCTGTGGTGGGACCTGAGCACGGCGCGTGCGCTGGGCTACGAACCGCGGGACGACTCCGAGCCGTACGCCGCGAAGCTGATCGCCGAGCAGGGCGAACCGGACCCCGCCGACGAGGCCCATGCCCGCCTCGGCGGCCACTTCGTGACGGACCCCCCGATCTGGCCGTACTGACGCGGCGGTGCGCCCGCGTCACGCGGTGCTCGCGTCGGACGGCGACCGCGGCGCCGTGCGCCCGGTGCCCGCCGCGCTCCGCAGCAGCGAACCCGCCGTCGTCAGCAGCCCCAGCCCCAGCGCGAGCAGCAGCGGCGCGAGCCCGGCGGCCCCGGTCAGCCAGGCCCCCGCGGCCAGACCGGCGACGTTCGGCACGAAGACCAGCGTGCTCGCGGTCGCGGCCACCCGCCCGGCCGCCGCCGGCGGCGCCACGCGCTGCACGGCCGTGAACGCGGCGATCAGCACGCACGGCAGCCCCAGACCGATGCCCGCACCGCACGCGAGGGCCACCGCGTCGGACGGGACCGCCCGCAGCGCCACCGCGACCGCCGTCAGGGCGATCCCGTACGCGGCGAAACGGCGCTCGCCCAGGCGGCGCAGCCCCGGCCCCGCGGCGACCCCGGCCAGCACCGAACCGGCACCCTGCGCCGCGTACAGCGCTCCGGCGTACGCGGGCGCGTGCCCGAGGGCGTCCACCACCGCGTACACCAGCGCGCCGTTGACGCCCGCGCACAGCATCGTGGCGCCGCCGGCCAGGGCCAGCGGCCGCAGCCGCGGGTGGCGCCACAGCAGGAGGGCGCCCTCGGCGGTCCGCCGCCGCCAGGAGGCCGCGGGCGGCACCGGCCGGGCCTCCCGCACCCGCAGCAGCGCGTACAGCCCCGCGGCCAGCACGAAGGTGGCCGCGTCCAGCAGGGCCACACCGCCGCCGCCGTACGCCGTGTACAGGCCCGCGCCCGCGAGCGGGGCCAGCAGCTTCATGCCCTCCGTCACCGCCGTCCGCAGCCCGTTGAAGTCGCCCAGCAGCGCCGGGTCGACGGCGGTGGCGAGCAGGGCCGACTTCGCGGCGTCGTGCACGGTCCCCACCGCGCCGTAGACGAGGAGCACGGCGTAGACCACCCATACGCGGGAGGCGGAGTCGACGGTGAGCAGGGCGGGCAGCACGGCGGCGAGCAGCAGGTTCGCGCCGATCAGCAGGGGCCCGCGGCGGACGCGGTCGGCGAGCGTGCCCAGCAGCGGGCCGGCCAGGGACGGAAGCCACATGGCGAGCAGGCACAGCGCGGCCGCGCCGTTCGCGCCGGTGAGGTCCTTCACCCACACCCCGGACGCCAGCCACAGCGCCGACGTGCCGAAACCGGAGACCACCACGGCGGCCAGGCACAGCCCCGCCCGCCGGTCGCGCACCACCCGCACCAGGGCCCATTCACTCGTCGTCATGCCTGACGAGCGTGGCGCTAAGGCCCCGCCGCGCGGATGGGGAGGATGCCCTAGTGAGGCCCTGGTGAGGCCCTGGTGAGGCCCTGGTGCGGGCGGCCGCCGGGCGGGAATCCGTCGGAAGCTGTCGGCAATCCCCCTGGGACGCCCGCCGGCACCGCCCTACCGTCGGGCGCATGCTGCGCTACGTCCTGCCGGTCGTCATCGGCGTCCTCTCCGTCCTGGTCCTGTCCCTGCCCCGGGAACCGCACCGCCGGCGCCTCAACGCGCTCATGGTGGCGGGGGCGGGGGCCGCCTATCTGAGCGGCGGCGGCCTCGGCGGCTGGGAGTTCGCCTTCACGGCCGTCGTCACCTGGGCCGCCTACCGGGGCCTGGAGTCGTGGACCTTCATCGGGATCGGCTGGCTGCTGCACACCGCCTGGGACGTCGTCCACCACCTCAACGGCAACCCCATCGTCCCCTTCGCCGGCGACTCCTCCTTCGGCTGCGCGCTGTGCGACCCGGTGATCGCCCTGTGGTGCCTCCGGGGCGGTCCGTCCCCCTGGGAGTGGCTGCGCCGCGGGCGCCCGGCGGCGGCCGGGGAGCCGGCGGCCTGAGGGGGCCGGCCGGGCGGGCGATGAGCTCCGTGCCGGGCGGGCGATGACCTCCGTGCCGGGCGGCGATGAGTTCCGTGCCGGGCCGGGGTCTGTACTCCCGGGGGACACCGTGACGACCCTGGGAGCACCCGATGACCGACACCGAAGCCGGCACCACCGGCACCGACACCACGCGCACCACTGTCACCGGCGCCGAGACCACCGGCGCCGAGACCACCGGCGTCGAGACCACCGGCGCCGAGACGACCGGCACCACGCGCACCGGCGGCACCGGCACCCCTCCCTCTCTCGACCTGGGCCCGCAGGCGCGGGTGGTGGCCGGGCTGGTCCGGGGCGTGGACGAGGACCTGCTCGCCGGCCGGACCCCGTGCCCCGAGCTGGCGGTGCGCAACCTGCTGGGGCACCTGCTGCACCTGGCGGTGGCCTTCCGGGACGCCGCCCGCAAGGACCTCGGCGTCACGACCGATACCGCCCCGGACACCGTCGTGCCGGACATCGGCCCCGGCTGGCGCGGGGAACTGCCCCGGGCCCTGGACGCCCTCGCCGCGGCGTGGCGGGACCCGGACGCCTGGACCGGAGCGACCCGCGCGGGCGGCGTGGACCTGCCGGGCGAGGTGGCCGGCGTGGTCGCGGCCGACGAACTCGTGATCCACGGCTGGGACCTGGCGCGGGCCACCGGCCAGGAGTACCGGCCCGACCCGGC
Source organism: Streptomyces sp. NPDC004065 (assembly GCF_044903565.1). NCBI lineage: Bacteria > Bacillati > Actinomycetota > Actinomycetes > Kitasatosporales > Streptomycetaceae > Streptomyces > Streptomyces sp. NPDC004065. The sequence continues at coordinate 56,665 of NZ_JBJDQT010000029.1, forward strand.
CGCGCTGAGCGCGTCGTACCGCTTCCTGCGGGCGGCGGCCGGCGAACCGGACAGCGGCGGCGGCCTGTTCGGGCCCGTGGTGCCCGTCCCCGAGGGCGCCCCGCTGCTGGACCGGGCGGTCGGGCTGAGCGGCCGGGATCCCGGCTGGACACCGTGAACCGGCCGGGAGCGGCCGAGGAGTGACGGAAGCAGGGGCCGCTCCCGCGTAGGCCGCGTCGTACTCCGGCAGGCAGGTGCCGGAGTGCGACGCGGCCGACTGGCGGGTCGCCGCCCCGGTACGCCCCGCCGGCCCCCCAACTCACCCGCGCCCGGGTCGCGTCGGCGACCCGGGCGAATTGTGTATCGATCGGATAACTCCCCTCGCGTCCCTGTGCGTGATGCGCGTAGACAGTGCGTGACCTGGTGCATCAACCACCTCTGCAGATCCGGAGATTCCATGCGGAAGTCCCTCAGAGCGGCCGCCGCGGCCGCCGCCTGTGTCGTCGCCGGTGGCGCGCTGTACGGCGCCGGCGCCGCCACGGCCGGGCAGTCCAGCGCCAACTCCACCCGCGAGCCCTACAACATCGGGCTGCTGGTGAAGGACATCGACACCTACTACGGCACCGCGCTCGACGCGAACGGCGTCTACCAGGCGTCCCCGACGAGCCAGTACGCCAAGGACCTGGCCCGCATCGACGCCGACGCCAAGCGGTACATCGACAAGGCGGCCCACAAGGCGCACCACCGCGGCCAGAAGCCGGCCGTCGTCTTCGACATCGACGACACGCTGCTGCTCAGCCTCGACTACGAGAAGCGCTACAACTACACGTACAACTCGGCCAGCTGGGCCGAGTACGTCAACCGCGCCGACCGCCCGGAGGTGTTCGGCAGCCCCGAGCTCGTGCGGTACGCCGCGCGCAAGGGCGTCACCGTCTTCTACAACTCGGGCCTGAACGAGGCGCAGCGGTCCGCCGCCGTGGAGAACCTGAAGAAGGTCGGCGCCGACGTCAACCTCGACCCCGCGCACATGTTCCTCAAGGACGCGGCCAACCCGCCGGCGTACCTGAGCGGCTGTGCCACCCCGGGTGCCTGGAAGTGCACCACGGTCCAGTACAAGTCCGGCACCCGCAAGCACATCGAGGACCTCGGGTACGACATCGTCGCCAACTTCGGCGACCAGTACTCCGACCTCGACGGCGGCTACGCCGACCGCACCTACAAGCTCCCCAACCCGACGTACTTCGTCAGCTAGCCGCGTCCTTCGCGCGCCCGCCGGGCCGCGCCGCCGCCCGTCCCCGCGACGTGGCGGGGGCGCGGCCCGTCGCGTTGAGCCCCCGCGCCGGCCCCGCAACTGACGTCCATTCCGTAACACCGGGAACACCTGAAAGGGATGCGCCGGGGGAACAATCCAGCCAGCATCCGCGCACCGATCACTCAGGCCCGAGGAGTACAGCCATGTCCGAAACACAGAAGGCGGTCGACCGGCCAAGTGCCGCGCCCCCGGCGGCAGGCGGCGTCGACCGCTTCTTCCGGATCTCCGAACGCGGCTCCACCTTCGGCCGGGAGATACGCGGCGGTCTCGCCACGTTCTTCACCATGGCCTACATCCTCGTGCTGAATCCGATCATCCTGGGCAGCGCCAAGGACAAGTTCGGCCACCAGCTGGACACGGGCCAACTGGTCACCGCCACCGCGCTGGTGGCCTGTGTCATGACGGTCATCATGGGCGTGGGCGGCAATCTGCCGTTGGCCATCGCCGCCGGCCTCGGCCTCAACGCGGTCGTCGCCTTCCAGATCGCCCCGCTGATGAGCTGGGCCGACGCGATGGGCCTGGTCGTCATCGAGGGCGTCCTCATCTGCGTGCTGGTGCTGACCGGGCTGCGCGAGGCGATCATGAACGCCATCCCGCGCCAGCTCAAGCAGGCCATCGGCGTCGGCATCGGTCTGTTCATCGCCTTCATCGGCTTCGTCGACGCCGGGTTCGTCAGCCGCATCCCGGACGCGGCGGGCACGACCGTGCCGGTGCAGCTCGGCGCGGTGGGCCGGCTGACCGGCTGGCCCGTCCTGGTGTTCTGTCTCGGCGTGCTGCTGACCATCGCGCTGCTGGCGCGGAAGGTGAAGGGCGCGATCCTGATCAGCATCGTCACCATGACGGTGGTCGCCGTCGTCATCGACGCCGTCGCCGACGTGAAGAGCTGGGGCCTGACCACACCCGAGGTGCCCGACAAGGTGGTGGGCACCCCCGACTTCGGACTGGTCGGCCACTTCAGCCTGTTCGGCGCCTTCGGCGAGACCGGCGCGATCACCGTCGTCCTGCTGATCTTCACCCTGGTGCTGTCGGACTTCTTCGACGCCATGGGCACCATCGTCGGCATCAGCGCCGAGGCCGGGCTGCTCGACGAGCAGGGCCGGGTGCCCGGCATCGGGCGGGTGCTGTTCATCGACGGCGCCGCCGCGATCGCCGGCGGCGCCGGCTCGGCCTCCTCCAACACCGCCTACATCGAGTCCGCCGCGGGCGTCGGCGAGGGCGCCCGCACCGGTTTCGCCAACCTGGTCACCGGCGGACTGTTCGGCCTGGCGCTGTTCCTCACCCCGCTGCTGACCATCGTCCCGCTGCAGGCCGCCGCGCCCGCGCTGATCGCGGTCGGCTTCCTCATGATGACCCACGTCAAGCACATCGACTGGGACCGCTACGAGATCGCCATCCCGGCCTTCCTCACCATCGCCGCGATGCCGTTCACGTACTCCATCACCGACGGCATCGGCGCCGGCTTCCTGTCCTACGTCGTCATCAAGACCGTCCTCGGCAAGGCCAGGGAGGTCAACTGGCTGCTGTGGGGGGTGTCCGCGCTGTTCCTCGTCTACTTCGCGATCGACCCGGTGGAGCAACTGCTGGGCGTGGGCTGAGAGCCCTGAGGCTCCCCGCCTCAGTCCTTGAGCGCGGCCCGCATCACCGCCCTGGCCACCGGCGCGGCCAGCCCGTTGCCGCTGACCTCGGAGCGGGCCGCGTCCGACTGCTCGACGACCACCGCCACCGCGACCTGCTCGCCGGTCGCCTCCGAGGTGCCGTAGGAGGTGAACCACGCGTAGGGCACCTTGCTGTTGTGCTCGCCGTGCTGGGCGGTGCCCGTCTTGCCGCCCACCGTCACCCCGGGGACGCGCGCGTTGGTGCCGGTGCCCTGCTCGACGACCGTGCGCATCGCCGACCGCAGCTGCGCGGCCGTGCCGGAGCCGATGATCCGCCGGGAGCCGGCGCCGTCGTCGTAGTCCCGCAGCACGTCGCCGTCGCCGTCGGTGGTCCGGGACACCATGTGCGGCGCGACCAGCTCGCCGTCGTGGGCGATCGCCGCCGACACCATGGCCATCTGCAGCGGGGTGGCGGTGACGTCGAACTGGCCGATGCCGGACAGCGCGGTCTGCGCCTTGTCCATGTCCTTCGGGTAGACGCTCGGGTACGCCCGCACGGGCACGTCCTGCGACCGGTCGTCGAAGCCGAACTTCTCCGCCATCGCCCGCACCTTGTCCTGGCCGAGGTCGACGGCCATCTTGGCGAAGACGTTGTTGCAGGAGTACCGCAGCGCGGTGCGGATGGTGGCGTTCTCGCAGGGAGCGGAGGGGTTCTCGTTGGACAGGGTCCGGCTGGTGCCGGGCAGCGGGTAGGGGTCGGGGCTGTCGGTGCGTACGTCCACCGACGGGTACAGCCCGTCCTCCAGCGCCGCCGCCGCGACCACCAGCTTGAACGTGGAGCCCGGCGGCAGCGGCTGCCGCAGCGCGCGGTTGGTCATCGGCTTGTCCGGGTCGGCGCTCAGCCGCTGCCAGGCGCTCCCGTCGCCGGTGCTGAGCAGGGAGGGGTCGTAGGAGGGCGTGGAGACCACCGCGAGGATCCGGCCGGTGGCGGGGTCGACGGCGACGGCGGCGCCCTTCTTGCCGCCGAGCGCCCGGTACGCGGCCCGCTGCACGTCCGGGTCGATCGTCGTGATCACGTCACCGGGGGCGGCGCGCTTTCCGGTGACGGTGTCGAGCGGGTTCTTCAGCCGGGGGTCCGTGCCGTTGAGCAGGTCCTGGTGGACGCCCTCCAGCAGGGTCGCCCCGTACACCTGCGAGCTGTACCCGGTCACGGCGGCGTACAGCCGGCCGTCGACGTACGTGCGCTTGTACCGCAGGTCGCCGCCGGCCGTCCGCGCGGAGCCGGTGACCGCCCTGCCGCCCACGACGATGTTGCCGAGCGGCTCCGCGTACGTCTCGATCGCCCTGCGCCGGTTGTCCTTGTCGTCCGCGAGGGCCCTGCCGTCGTAGAACTGCACCCAGGTCGCCCTGACCAGCAGGGTCAGCACCAGCAGCAGCGCGAAGACGGAGGCCCGCCTGATCGTCTTGTTCATCGCACGCACAAGGACGAGCGGCGGGGGGTGAATCGTTCCCGTCCGCCCCCGTCCGCCCGCTTTCTCATCGGACGTTCATCAACGTCCGCCGCCGTCCGCGGTCAGCCGTGCAGGGACAGCACGACCTCGTCGATCTCCTCGCCGCGCGCCTGGGCGAACCCCCGCGCCCGCGCGGTCTGCCGGAAGCCGCACTTGGCCAGCACCCGCAGCGAGCCCGCGTTGTCGGCCGCCGCCCGGGCGTACAGCGGGCGTTCGGGCACCTCGGCCAGCAGGGCGCGCAGCGCGGCCGTGGCGATGCCGCGGCCCCAGTGGGCGCGGTCCACCCAGTAGGTGACCTCGCGCTCGCCCGGCTCTCCGTACACCGCGGCGCTGCCCACCACGTCCCCGCCCGCCAGGATCGTGCGCAGCACGTTGCCGGAGTCGTCGCGGATCCGGCTCCAGTGCGCGTCGAAGGCGTCGCGGTCGGCCGGGTCCTTCGGGGTGAAGGCCGCCATCCGCAGCGCCTCCGGGTCGTTCATGTGCCGGAAGAACACCGGCAGATCGCTGTCGTGTACCTCGCGGATTGCGATGTCCATGCTTTCAAAGCCTCCTGGTGGCGAGGGTCAGTCGGTCACGTGCGTCGAAGAGGGCGTCCTTGACGGTCTGCTCGTGCGCGGGCGTCAGCCGCGCCACCGGGACGGAGCAGCTGATCGCGTCCCGCGCCGGGGTGCGGTACGGGATGGCCACGCCGAAGCAGCGCAGGCCCAGGGTGTTCTCCTCGCGGTCCACCGCGTACCCCTGCTCGCGGATCCGGTGCAGTTCCTCGATCAGCTTCTCGCGGTCGGTGATGGTGTGCTCGGTCAGCGCGGGCAGCGTCTCCGGGAGCATCTTGCGCACCTGCTCGTCGGAGTACGTGCTCAGCAGCGCCTTGCCCAGGGAGGTGGAGTGGGCGGGCAGCCGCCGGCCGACCCGGGTGAACGGGCGCAGATAGTGCTGCGACTGGCGGGTGGCCAGGTAGACGACATTGGTGCCGTCCAGCCGGGCGAGGTGGATGGTCTCGGTGGTGTCGTCGGAGAGCCGGTCCAGGGTCGGCCGGGCCGCGGCGACCACCTCGTCGCCGTCGATGTAGGAGGTGCCGACCAGCAGCGCCCGCACCCCGATGCCGTAGCGGGTGCCGGTCGCGTCGGTCTCCACCCAGCCGAGGTCGACGAGGGTGCGCAGCAGCATGTACAGGCTGGACTTGGGGTAGCCCACGGCCTCCTGGACCGCGGCCAGGGAGTGCATACCGGGCCGGCCGGCGAAGTACTCCAGCAACTCAACGGTCCGCACCGCGGACTTGACCTGCGCGCCGCCGCCCGCCTCGCCTGCCGACATCGCCCTTGGCCCCTTCGCTGGACAAGCACGTCAAGATATAGTCTCCGACAGCCAGTTCATCATCAGAGACAGCGTTCAGTATATCGAACACCGTCGAGGATGACCCACGTACTGCGGCACGACATGTGGAGGGACCCGCGGTGGCAGCAGCACCAGTCTGGAGTGTCGACCCCCGTACCGGGAAGCGGCGGGAACAGGTTGCGGCCGAGGCCACAGCCGAGGACGTGGACGCCGCCGTCCGCGCCGCCCACGAGGCCCGGGGACCGCTCGCCGGCCGCGCCGTCCGCGCCGCGTTCCTGCGCACCGCCGCCGCGCTGCTGGAGGCGGACCGGGACCGGCTCGTCGGGGCCGCCGACGCCGAGACCGCCCTCGGCCCGGCCCGGCTCACCGGGGAACTCGCCCGGACCTGCTACCAGTTGCGGGCCTTCGCGGACATCGTCGACGAGGGCGCCTTCCTCGACGTGATCATCGACCACCCGGACGACACCGCCACCCCGCCGGTCCCGGACCTGCGCCGCTACAAGGTGCCGCTCGGGGTCGTCGCCGTCTACTCCGCCTCCAACTTCCCCTTCGCCTTCTCCGTCGCCGGCGGCGACACCGCCAGCGCGCTGGCCGCGGGCTGCCCGGTCGTCGTCAAGGCCCACCCCGACCACCCGGCCCTGTCCGAGCTGGTCGCCGAGGTGCTGCGCACCGCCGCCGCGCGGCACGGCATCCCCGAGGGCGTCGCCGGCCTGGTGCACGGTCTCGAGGCCGGCGTCGAGCTGATCAAGCACCCCCTGGTCACGGCGGCCGGCTTCACCGGCTCGGTGCGCGGCGGACGGGCCCTGTTCGACGCGGCGGCCGCGCGCCCGGTGCCGATCCCGTTCCACGGCGAACTGGGCTCGCTCAACCCGGTCCTGGTCACCGAGGCGGCGGCGGCCGAGCGGGCGGAGGCCATCGGGGCCGGGCTCGCCGGGTCCATGACCCTCGGCACCGGGCAGTTCTGCGTCAAGCCAGGGCTCGTGCTCGTCCCGGCGGGCGCGCACGGGGACCGGCTGGTGAAGTCCCTGGCCGACGCCGTCGGCGGCACCGCCCCCGGCGTCCTGCTCGACCACCGGATGCGGGACAACTTTCTCGCCGGGGTCGCCGAACGGGCCCGGCTGGAGGGCGTGGAGTCGCCGGTCGCCCCGGGCGCGGACGGCGAGCACGCGGTGCGCGCGGGCGTCCTGACCGTCCCGGCACGCCGCCTGACCGCCGGGGGCGCGCACGACCTGCTCCTGGAGGAGTGCTTCGGGCCGGTGACGGTGGTGGCCCGCTACGCGGACGAGAGCGAGGTCACGGCCGTGCTGTCCCGGCTCCCGGGCAACCTCAGCGCCACCGTGCAGCTGTCCGCCGAGGAGGCGGCCGGGCAGGGACGCGGCGCGCAGCTCCTCGCCGAGCTGACCCCGCTCGCCGGGCGCGTCCTGGTCAACGGGTGGCCGACCGGCGTCGCGGTGGCGCCCGCCCAGCACCACGGCGGTCCCTACCCGGCGACGACCTCGACGTCCACCTCCGTGGGCGGCACGGCCATCGAGCGGTGGATGCGGCCCGTGGCCTACCAGAACGCCCCCGAGGCGCTGCTGCCGCCCGAGCTGCGCGACGACAACCCGCTCGGCCTGCCCCGCCGCTTCAACGGCCGCCTGGAGCGCTGACCCCGGCGGGCGGACCGGCCGCATGCGGACCGGCGTGCGGACCGGCCGCACGCGCCCGCGCACACGCCGGTCCGCACGCCCGTCCTCGGCCGCAGACCCGTCCTCGGCCGCAGGCCCGTCTCCGGCCGTACGCCTGTCCCCGGCCGCATATCCCGGGCCGTGCGCCCCTTCCGCCCGTGGGCCACTTCCCGGGCGTACGCCCTGCCGTACGCCCCGCCCCGGCCGTACGCCCGTCCGGGCATGCCGTCCGCACGCTCGTCCGCACAGCCCACCGGGCCTGCTCGTCCGAATGCCCGCCCGGGCACGCCCGTCCGGACGCCCGCCCGCGCGTCCCTCCCCGTGGCCGGCCGGCCGCCCGGTCCGGCGCGGAGGGAACCGCCGGCCGCGCCGCCACGTCCTGTACCGCATGATCGACAACGGGACGAACGGCGGACGGACGGGCCGTGACCGGAGGGGCCACGACCGGACCGGCGGGGCGCGGGTCATCCGTACCGCCGTGCCCGCCGAGGCGGAGGCCATCACGGCCCTGCACGCGCGGGCGCGGGCGACGTACTACCCGGACGGTGTGCCCGAGGACGGCACCGACTGGGCGGCCGCCTGGCGGGCCGCCGTCGAGCGGCCCGACGGCCAGGTGCTCTGCGCCGTCGACGCGGGCCGCCTGGTCGCCGTCGCCTCCTTCCGCACCCCGCCCGGGGCCGCCGCGGACACGGTCAAGCTGTTCCAGTTCCACGTGGACCCCGGCCACTGGCGCTCCGGCATCGGTACGGCCCTGCACACGGCCTGCGTGGAGCAGTGGCGGGCCGACGCCGCCCGCACCGCCGTACTGGAGGTGCACGCCGGCAACCTGCGGGCCCGGGCCTTCTACGCCCGCCTGGGCTGGACCCCCGACCCGGAACACCCGCCGGCCCCGGACGACCACCACCTGTGCCTGCGGTACGCGGTGGGCGGCGGCGCGGAATGAACGCCACTGCTTGAACGTTCACGCACCCGGGCGGGGGAGGTCTCCGCCGCGCACCCGTACGAGCTGGGGAGAACGAAGAGCATGCGCGTCGAGATCTGGTCGGACATCGCGTGTCCGTGGTGCTACGTGGGCAAGGCGCGCTTCGAGAAGGCGCTCGCCGCCTTCGAGCACCGCGACCGGGTCGAGGTCGTGCACCGGTCCTTCGAGCTGGACCCGCACCGGGCCGAGGACGACGTCGAGCCCGTGATCACCATGCTGACCCGGAAGTACGGCATGAGCGAGGCGCAGGCGCAGGCCGGCGAGGAGAACCTGGCCCGGCAGGCGGCCGCCGAGGGACTCCCCTACCGCACCCGGGGCCGCGACCACGGCAACACGTTCACCCTGCACCGCCTGCTGCACCTGGCCAGGCGCGAGGGCCGGCAGAGCGAGCTGCTGGACGCGTTCTACCGGGCGAACTTCGCCGAGGAGCGGTCCGTGTTCACCGAGGGCGACGAGCGGTTGCTGGAGCTGGCCGCCGGCGCCGGACTCGACCCCGCCGCCGTGCGCGAGGTGCTCGCCGACCCGTCCGCCTACGCCGACGAGGTCCGCGCCGACGAGCGCGAGGCCGCGCGGCTCGGCGCCACCGGCGTGCCGTTCTTCGTCCTCGACCGCGCCTACGGCGTCTCCGGTGCCCAGCCCGCCGAGGTCTTCGCCCAGGCGCTCGCGCAGGCGTGGGGCGACCGCCCGGCGCCGGCCCCGCTGGAGGGCGGCAGGGGCGAGGCGGACGCCTGCGGACCGGACGGATGCGCGGTGCCGCGGCACTGAGCGCCGCGCCGCGCCGCAGGTCGGGGCGGACGCATAAGCGCTCATTGGGCCGATCATGCAGAAATACGCGATGGACCGGGGCGCGCGCGGGCCGCACAGTGGTGCCATGGAGACCTTCGAGAGCCTCGTCCGGACCGAGTTCGCCCCGAAGAACACCTACCTCAACACCGCGAGCACCGGGCTGCTGCCGGCCCGTACGGTCACGGCGCTGCGCACCGCGGTGGAGGCCGCGGCCGAGGGCCGGCCCACCGACATGTTCGCCGACGTCGAGGCGGCCCGCGCCTGCTTCGCCCGGCTGACCGGGGTGCCGGACCGCCGGGTGGCGGCCGGCGCCTCGGTCGCCGTGTACAGCGGCCTCATCGCCGCCTCACTGCCCGAGGGCGCCGAAGTCCTCACCGCCGAGGGCGACTTCAGCTCCGTGGTGAACCCCTTCCACGTCCGCCGCGACCTCAAGGTGCGCAGCGTGCCGCTGGAGCGGCTGGCCGAGGCGGTGCGGCCGGGCACGGCCCTGGTCGCGGTGAGCGCCGCGCAGTCGGCGGACGGCCGGATCGCCGGCCTGCCCGCGGTCCGCGCCGCCGCGCGCGAGCACGGGGCGCGCACCTACGTCGACGCCTCCCAGGCGGCCGGCTGGCTGGACCTCGAGACGGACCGGTACGACTATGTCGCGGCCGTCGCCTTCAAATGGCTGCTGTGCCCGAGGGGCGTCGCCTTCCTGGTGGTGCCGGAGGACCTCGGCGGCCTCCCCCCGCTGTTCGCCGGCTGGGTGGCGGGGGAGCACCCCTGGGACAGCTGCTACGGCCCGGTCGGGGAACTCGCCCGCTCCGCGCGCCGGTTCGACGAGAGCCCGGCGCTCTTCTCCTACGCCGGCGCCCGCCGCTCCCTGGAACTGATCGAGGAGCTCGGCGTGCCCGCCGTGCGCGCGCACGACGAGGCGCTCGCCGCCCGGTTCCGCGACGGGCTGCCCGCGCTGGGCCACGAACCGCTGCCCGCACCCGGCTCCCCGATCGTCTCCGTGCCCGGACTCGGCCACCGGCAGCCCGGGTTGAGCGCCGCCGGCATCGAGGTGTCCGACCGCGCGGGCAGTCTGCGCGCGGCCTTCCACCTGTACAACACGGCCGCCGACGTGGACCGGCTCCTCGACGCGCTGGCCGGGTGAACGCGGCCGGGCAGGGGCCCTCGGTCCCACACCAGGAGGCCCCTGCCCGGCCGTGTCCACCCCGATGTCACCGCACCGGGGCGGAATTCCGAAGGGTCACCGCACCGGGGTGAAGTCCCGGGCGCCGATGAACTCCGGTCGCCTGACCGGCGCCGCGAACGGCTCCACCGCGGTGTTCTCCACACTGTTGAACACGATGAAGACGTTGCTGCGCGGATACGGCGTGATGTTGTCGCCGGAGCCGTGCATGCAGTTGCAGTCGAACCAGGTCGCCGAGCCGGCCCTCCCGGTGAACAGCCGGATGCCGTACTCGCCCGCCAGCGCGGTCAGCGCCTCGTCGGACGGCGTGCCCGCGTCCTGCATCTGCAGCGACTTCTTGTAGTTGTCCTTCGGCGTGGCTCCCGCGCAGCCGAGGAACGTCCGGTGCGAGCCCGGCATGATCATCAGGCTGCCGTTGGTGGCCAGGTTCTCGGTCAGCGCGATCGAGACGGAGACGGTCCGCATGTTCGGCAGCCCGTCCTCGGCGTGCCAGGTCTCGAAGTCCGAGTGCCAGTAGAAACCGCCCGCGCCGAAGCCCGGCTTGACGTTGATCCGGGACTGGTGGACGTACACGTCGGAACCGAGGATCTGCCGGGCGCGCCCGACGACGCGCTCGTCGCGCACCAGCTTCGCGAACACCTCGCTGATCCGGTGCACTTCGAAGACGGAGCGGATCTCCTGGGACTTCGGTTCGACGATGGAGCGCTCGTCGGCCCGGACCTCCGGGTCGCTGACGAGGCGGTCCAGTTCCCGCCGGCAGACGGCGACCTCCTCGTCGGTGATCAGCTGGTCGACGGTGAGGAAGCCGTCGCGCTCGTACGCCTGGAGGTCCCCGGCCGGGACCGGGCCGGGTGTACCGGGCGAGCCCCAGACGACCGGGTCCTGGCGGGGGACGGTCACCTCGGTGGCGCCGCGGGTCGGGTACAGGTCCCGGACGGTGGCGGCGGACGTGGTGCTGGGAGCGGTCACGGGTTTCTCACACCTCCTCGGTGAGCAGCGGGTAGACGCCGTTCTCGTCGTGGTCCTCCCGTCCGGTCACGGGCGGGTTGAACACGCAGATGCAGCGGAAGTCCTCCTTGACCCGGAGCGTGTGCCGCTCGTGGCCGTTCAGGCAGTACACGGTCCCCGGAGTGATCGTGTAGGTCCTGCCGGTCTCGCGGTCGGTGAGCTCCGCCTCCCCCTCGACGCAGACCACGGCCTCGATGTGGTGGGCGTACCACATCGACGTCTCCGTGCCGGCGTAGAGGGTCGTCTCGTGCAGGGAGAAGCCGACCTTCTCCCTGGCCAGGATGAGCCGTTTGCTCTCCCAGGTCCCGGACGCGGCCTTCACATGCCGGTCGGTGCCCTCGATGTCCTCGAACGAACGGACGATCACGGTGCTGGGTGCCTTTCTTGCTGAGCCGGTGGGTGACGGGGTGTCAGGCGGTCTCGCGGACCGCGCGGGCGAGGATGCTCATGCCCTCGTCCAGTTCTCCGGGGGTGATGGTCAGGGCGGGCAGCAGCTTGGCGACCTCGCCCTGCGGGCCGGAGGTCTCCACCAGCAGCCCGAGTTCGAAGGCGCGGCGGGCGACCCGCCCGGCGCGGCCGCCGTCGTGGAACTCCAGGCCCCACACCAGGCCGCGGCCGCGGTACTCCTTGACGTCGGCGAGGTTCTCCTCGGTGATCGCGATCAGCCACTGCTCGACGAGCTCGCCGCGGGCGCGGGTCTGCTTCTCCATCGCCGAGCCGTCGGTCCAGTACGCCTCCAGGGCGGCCGTGGCGGTGACGAACGCGGGGTTGTTGCCGCGGAAGGTGCCGTTGTGCTCGCCCGGCTCCCACACGTCGAGCTCCGGCCTGAACAGGCACAGCGACATCGGCAGGCCGTAACCGCTGATGGACTTGGACACGGTGACGATGTCGGGCGTGATGCCGGCCTCCTCGAAGGAGAAGAAGGCGCCGGTGCGGCCGCAGCCCATCTGGATGTCGTCGACGATCAGCAGCATGTCCTGGCGCGCGCACAGGTCGGCCAGGGCCCGCAGCCACTCGGGCCGGGCCACGTTGATGCCGCCCTCGCCCTGCACGGTCTCCACGATCACGGCGGCCGGCTTGTCGAGGCCGGAGCCCTGGTCCTCCAGCAGCCGCTCGAACCACAGGAAGTCCGGCACCGTGCCGTCGAAGTAGTTGTCGAACGGCATGGGCGTGCCGTGCACCAGCGGGATGCCGGCCCCGGCCCGCTTGAAGGCGTTGCCGGTGACCGCGAGGGAGCCCAGCGACATGCCGTGGAAGGCGTTGGTGAACGACACCACGGCCTCGCGGCCCTTCACCTTGCGGGCCAGTTTCAGCGCGGACTCCACCGCGTTGGTGCCGGTCGGGCCCGGGAACATCACCTTGTACGGCAGGTCGCGGGGCCGCAGCACCAGGTCCTGGAAGGTCCGCAGGAAGGCGCGCTTGGCGGTGGTCGACATGTCGAGGCCGTGGGTGACGCCGTCGCGCTCCAGGTAGTCGAGCAGCGCCCGTTTCAGGACGGGGTTGTTGTGGCCGTAGTTGAGGGAGCCGGCGCCGGCGAAGAAGTCGAGGTACTCGTGGCCGTCCTCGTCGTACATGCGGCTGCCGCGGGCGCGGTCGAAGACGGCGGGCCAGCCGCGGCAGTAGCTGCGCACCTCGGACTCCAGGGTCTCGAAGACGCTCAGGTCGGGCTGGGTGATGGTCACGGCGGAACTCCTCGGGTGGGGGAGGGGAGGGGGAGTCGGCTGGGGCGGTCAGCGGGTGAGCGGGCCGATGCGGTGCAGGACCTCGGCCTCGTGCGGGCCGTCCGGGAACTGGCCGGCGGTGAACAGGACCTCGCGCCGGACCGTGGCGCCGTGCCGGTCGGCGAAGGAGGCGAACAGCCGCTCGGAGGCGGTGTTGCCCGGGGTGATCGTGGTCTCCAGCGCGGACAGCCCGCGCTCGGCTGCGACCCGGGCGGCGAGGGCGTCCAGCAGCCGGGCCGCCAGGCCCCGGCCGCGGTGCGCGGCGTCCACGGCGACCTGCCACACCATGAGGGTGCGGGGGCTGTCGGGCCGTACGTACCCGGTGACGAAGCCGACCGGCCGGCCGTCCGCGGCGCGCGCCACCGCGGAGGTGCCGGCGAAGTCGCGGCACCACAGCAGATAGCTGTAGGAGGAGTTCGCGTCCAGCGTTCCCGAGTCCTTCGCCAGCCGCCACAGCGCGGCGCCGTCGCCGGGGGCGGGACGGTCGATCGACACGGAATCCGGCAATTCAGTGCGGGGGGTGTGCGGGTCTGCTTGCGCGGCAGTCATGCGAAATGAACTTACCGAGCCGAATTCAAAAATGCATCGCCTCACGGTCTTGGGCGAGAGGGTGAGCATGTGTTATCGCGCGAGCGCACCCGACGCGCGAGTGGCGAGCGGGATGTGCGGTTTTGTCCGGCGATTAACGGGACAAAAGGGTCGGCCTTGTGGGGTCGGTCACAATAATGACCTTCACGGGACGCCCTCGAATTGCACCGTCCGGCGTTCGCAGAATCTCCGCGTTTAGGCTCTCGGAAACCGGGCAGGAGCAGAGTGTCTCGTCACCTGGATTGAATTCCCGGAAATCGGGCTGAATTCACGCCCCGGTCACCCCGTCGATACGCTCGCGGAGAATGTCGGCGTGTCCGTTGTGACGGGCGTACTCCTCGATGAGATGGATGAGCACCCAGCGCAGACTCACCTCTGTTCCGGCCGGCGGTCCGTCCGTCATCCGCCCGGTGTCGTCCAGACCGAGTCCCGCGCAGATCTCCCGCCCGCGGGCGATCTCCGCGCGCCAGGCGGCCAGGGCCCCGTCGAGGCCGCGCGCCGGGTCCAGCGCGTATCCGCTCTCGTCGCCGAAGACGGGCGGGACGTCGAGACCTCCCATGACGCGCTGGAACCAGTTCCGCTCGACCTCCGCGAGGTGCTGGACGAGGCCGAGCAGGGTGAGCGAGGAGGGCGCCGCCGAGGCGGTGCGCAGCTGCGCGTCGTCGAGACCGGCGCACTTCAGCTCGAGAGTCGCCCGGTGGAAGGCGAGCCAGCTCTCCAGCATGGGGCGCTCGGCCCCGGTCGGCAGCGGGACCGGACGGCCGTCGGGCAGGGTCGCGGGAGCGTCGGAGGGCATGCGGCGAGCATGGCACGAACGCCCGCCCACCCACCGGACCACCGACGCGATCCGGCCCCGGGGCGCGGGCGGCCCGGGGCCGGATGGACGACTCGTGCGGGTAGACGGCTCATGCGAGTCGACGGCCCGGGGCGGGAGCCGTTCGAGCGCGTGGCCGTGGGGCACGGGTCACGGGGTCGGCGCGGGGTTGCCGGGCGGACGCGGGGCCGCGGGCCCCGAGCGCGGGCCTCCGGTGCGGGTGGGCGCGGCCGGCGGGGCCGAGGCGCGTGTGCCGGGGCCAGGGGGACGGAGGGTCCCTCCGGGGACCAGGAGGCCCCGAGGCACGTGTAGGCCCCGGGGCCCGGAGGCGAAGAGGTCCGGGCGGCCCGGAGGGGAAGCGGCCCGGAGGCCCGGAGGGGATGCGGCCCGGAGGCCCGGAGGCCCGGAGGCCCCTGAGCCCGGGGGCCGGGGGCCGGGGCCCGCGGTCCCGAGGCCCGGGGACGGCCGGGGCGCGCGCGGGCGGCGCCCCCGAGGGCGGCCCGGGCGTCCGGGCTCTCCGGGCGTGCCCGGAGGCGGCGCCTGCCGGTGTGCGGGCGGGTGCCCGTGCGTGCCCCGGGGGACCCGGTGCCGTTACGCCCAGGCCGTCTCGACGGCGCGGCGGGCGGCCGGTACGTCGACCCGCGCGCCCCGCTCGGCCAGGGCCGCGCCGAGCGCCGCCAAGCTCGACTCCACCGCCTCACGGGTGGCGTCCGGGCCGTAGTGGTTGACGCGGATCATCTCCTTGGCGAGGGCGCCGCCGCCCGCGGCCAGGGGCAGCGAGGGGGCGCTCTCCAGGGCGCGGGCCACCAGCTCGAAGGCCGGGACGTCCGGCGGGGTGCGCAGCGTGGTGGCGACCGGAGCCGCCTCGCGGGCGTCGTGGACGTACGGCTCCAGGCCGCCGCCCAGGGCCCGCACGCCCGCACGGGTCGCCGCGGCGGCGGTGCGGTGGCGGGCCATCACGGCGTCCGGGCCGGCCGCCTCGATGCGCTCCAGGCACGCCTCCAGCGCCAGCATCTCCAGCTGCGCCGGAGCGTGCGGCAGCGCCCTGCGGCCGGCGTCGGTCCAGCGCTCCTTCCAGTCCAGCAGGGACAGGTAGGAGCGGCGCGGGGCCCGCGGGTTGGCCGACATACGGGCCCAGGCGCGCTCGCTCACCGACACCGCCGACACCCCGGCCGGCCCGCCCATCGCCTTCTGCGCCCCGATCACGCACAGGTCCACGCCCCAGGCGTCGGGAAGCACCGGCTCGGCGCCGACCGACGCCACGGCGTCCAGGTAGAACAGGGCGCCCTGCTCCCGTACCGCCTCGCCGATCTCCGCCACCGGGTTGGTGTTCCCGGTGGCCGCCTCCGCGTGCACCAGCGACACGAAGTCGATCTCCGGGTGCTCGGCGAAGGCCTCCCGGACCCGGTCCGCCGTGACCGCGGTGTGGAACGGCACGGACAGGTCGAGCACCGTCGCGCCGCAGTCCCGCAGCCAGTCGCCGAAGGTGCGGCCGTACGGACCCGTGATCACGTTCAGCGCCGTGGTGCCCGGACCGGCCGCGCCCCGGATGGCGCCCTCCAGCGGCAGCAGCGCCTCACCCTGCATGATCACGACGTCCTGCTCGGTGCCCAGCAGCCGCGCCACCCGGTCCTCGATGGAGGCGAAGCGGGCGGCGCTCAGCGGGGCGAGGTCCAGGAGGGGATGCGTCACGGCGGTGCTCTCTTCTGCGGTGCGGGTAGACGGTCCGAGAGTAATCGCCCGGAACGGCACGGCTCGCAGCGCTCCTCACTGCCGACTTCTTAGGTCGTACGGCCGTCCAGCCATGGGATTGGTTTGGGACACTCAAACCTGTCCTTATAATCGGAACCCGCAGTTCCCCGTACCGCCTTCCCCACCCCCCACAGAGAGGTCGCCCCCGTGATCACGCTCTCCGCGCGCCGGGCCCGCATCCTGGCCGCCACCACCGCCACGGCCGCCCTGGTGCTCGTGGCCGGCTGCACCTCGAGCGGCGAGGGTGGCAGCGGCTCCAAGACGGCCGCCGGCGGGGTCCAGCTCGTCAAGGCCGGGCAGCTCACCACCTGCACCCACCTGCCGTACCCGCCCTTCCAGTCGGAGATCGGCGGCAAGGTGCAGGGCTTCGACGTCTCGATGATCGACCTGGTCGCCAAGAACCTGGGCGTGAAGCAGCAGATCCTCGACACGCCGTTCGAGAACTTCAAGACCGGCGCCTTCCTCAACTCCGGCCAGTGCGACCTGGCCGCGGCCGGCATGACCATCACCGCCGAGCGCAAGAAGCACGTCGACTTCTCCGACCCGTACTTCAACGCCACCCAGGCCCTGCTCGTCGACAAGAAGAGCGGCATCACCTCCCTCGCCGACGTCAAGGCCAAGGGCAAGAAGCTGGGCGCCCAGGCGCAGACCACCGGTGAGGACTACGCCAAGAGCAAGGGCTACGACCCGGTCTCCTTCCACTCCTCCGACGCCGTCCTCAACGGACTGCGCACCGGCCAGGTCCAGGCCGTCGTCATCGACTACCCGGTCGTCCAGGGCTGGCTGAAGGACAAGGCCAACGCCGCCGCCTTCCGGGTCGCGGCCAACATCAGCACCGGCGAGCAGTACGGGTTCACGGTCAAGAAGGGCAACGCCAAGCTGCTCGCCGCCATCAACAAGGCGATCGCCGACGCCAAGGCCGACGGCACGTACAAGAAGCTCTACGAGCAGTGGATCGGCCCGTACGACGCCGCCGCGGCCTCGCCGTCCGCCCCCGCCGCCTCATGACCGGCACCGACACGGCGGTCCAGCCCAGGAAGAAGGGTCTGACCCGGCGTCAGAAGCGCCGGCTGTCGCGCGGCGCGCAGTACGCCGTCTTCGCCGCCGCCGTGATCGCCTTCGCGGTCTCGGCGGACTGGGGCCGGCTGCAGAACCAGTTCGCGCAGGTGGACATCGCCCGGCAGATGTTCCCCGACGTCATCACGCTGGCGCTGAAGAACACCGTGCTCTACACCCTGTCCGGGTTCGTCTTCGGCCTGGTGCTGGGCATGCTCGTGGCGCTGATGCGGCTGTCCTCCGTGGGCCCCTACCGCTGGCTCGCCGGCGTCTACATCGAGATCTTCCGCGGCCTGCCCGCGCTGCTGATCTTCATCTTCGTCGGTGTGGCCGTGCCGCTGGCCTTCCCCGGCACCCAGATCGTCGGCGGCACCTACGGCAAGGTCGCCCTCGCGCTCGGCCTGGTCTCCGCCGCCTACATGGCCGAGACCATCCGGGCCGGCATCCAGGCCGTGCCCAAGGGGCAGATGGAGGCGGCCCGTTCCCTGGGCTTCTCACCCGCGCGGGCCATGGTCTCGATCATCGTCCCGCAGGCCTTCCGGATCATCCTCCCGCCGCTCACCAACGAACTGGTCCTGCTGTTCAAGGACTCCTCGCTGGTGCTGTTCCTCGGCGTGACCCTCGAGGAGCGCGAACTGTCCAAGTACGGCAACGACCTGGCCAGCACCACCGCCAACTCCACGCCGATCCTCGTGGCCGGCCTGTGCTACCTGCTGGTCACCATCCCGCTCGGCTTCGTCGTCCGCCGCATGGAGTCCCGCTCCCAGGAGGCGATCCGATGAGCCGCCCGGAGATCCAGGTCCGTGACCTGCACAAGTCCTTCGGCGACAACCACGTGCTGCGCGGCATCGACCTGGAGATCGGCCAGGGCGAGGTCGTCTGCGTGATCGGCCCGTCCGGCTCCGGCAAGTCCACGCTGCTGCGCTGCGTGAACCTCCTGGAGGAGCCGAGCCGGGGCCAGGTGGTCGTCGGCGGTACCGAACTGACCGACCCGGACGTCGACATCGACGCCGTACGCCGCCGTATCGGCATGGTCTTCCAGCAGTTCAACCTGTTCCCGCACCTGTCGGTGACCGAGAACCTCACGCTCCCGCAGCGCCGGGTGCTGCGGCGGGACAAGGCCACGGCCGCCCGGATCGCCGCCGAGAACCTCCGGCGGGTGGGCCTCGCCGAGAAGGCGGACGCCTACCCCTCCTCCCTCTCCGGCGGTCAGCAGCAGCGCGTCGCCATCGCCCGCGCGCTCGCCATGGGCCCCGAGGTGATGCTCTTCGACGAGCCGACCTCCGCGCTCGACCCGGAGCTGGTGGGCGACGTCCTCGCCGTCATGCGGATGCTCGCCGACGAGGGCATGACGATGATGGTCGTCACCCATGAGATGACCTTCGCCCGCGAGGTCGCCGACCGGGTGGTCTTCATGGACGGCGGGGTGATCGTCGAGGACGGCCACCCCGACCGGGTCATCGGCGACCCGGCCCACGAGCGCACCCGCCACTTCCTCTCCCGGCTCCTCGACCCCGCGATGGCCGAGGTCGAGGAGGAGAAGCCGGACCGGGTGGGCGGCGCCGAAAAGTAGCTCACTAAGGTGCGGTGCATGAGCGATCGCGCGGTGCTGCACGTGAAGGGGCGGGTGCTCGCCGGCCCGGACGACGACCGGGTCCGGGACGAGCTGTGGGTGGTCGACGGCCGGATCTCCTACGAGCGCCCGGCCGGCGCGCGGGACGTGCGGACCGTCGAGGGCTGGGCGCTGCCCGGCCTGGTCGACGCCCACTGCCACGTCGGGCTCGACGCCCACGGCCCGGTCGAGGACCACGTCGCCGAGAAGCAGGCGACGACCGACCGGGACGCCGGCGCCCTGCTGATCCGCGACGCGGGCTCGCCCTCCGACACCCGCTGGATCGACGGCCGCGAGGACCTGCCGAAGATCATCCGCGCGGGCCGCCACATCGCCCGCACCCGCCGCTACATCCGCAACTACGCCCACGAGGTCGAGCCGGAGGACCTCGCCGCGTACGTCGCCCGGGAGGCCCGGCGCGGCGACGGCTGGGTGAAGCTGGTCGGCGACTGGATCGACCGCGACCTCGGCGACCTGTCCGCCTGCTGGCCCCGCGAGGCCGCCGAGGAGGCGATCGCCGAGGCCCACCGCCTGGGGGCGCGGGTCACCGCGCACTGCTTCGCGGAGGACTCCCTGCGCGACCTCGTCGAGGCGGGCATCGACTGCGTCGAGCACGCCACGGGCCTGACCGACGACCTGATCCCGCTGTTCGCCGAACGCGGCGTCGCGATCGTCCCCACGCTCGTCAACATCGCCCTCTTCCCCCGGCTCGCCGCCGGCGGCGAGGCCAAGTACCCGCGCTGGTCCGCGCACATGCGCAGGCTGCACGAGCGCCGCTACGACACCGTGCGCGCCGCGTACGACGCCGGCATCCCGGTCTACGTCGGCACCGACGCCGGCGGCACGCTGCCGCACGGCCTGGTGGCGGCCGAGGTCGCCGAACTGGTCACGGCCGGCATCCCGCCGCTCCAGGCGCTGTCCGCGGCCACCTGGGGCGCGCGCGCCTGGCTCGGCCGGCCCGGCCTGGACGAGGGCGCGCCGGCCGACCTGGTGGTCTACGAGGAGGACCCCCGGGCGGACGTACGGGTGCTGGCGGCGCCCCGGCGGGTGGTGCTGAACGGCCGCGTCGTCGGGTAGGGGCCCGGCGCGGTACGGCGGGTTGACGGGGAGTGACCCCGGGCGCCCGTGGATCGTTGCACTCCTCCGCCCGCGCCGGGGAGCCGCCCACGCGTTCGCCCGGGCGGGGCGGCCGGTGCGGCGGGAGGGAACACACGTGCCGCAAGAATCGAAAAGATGGCCGGAAAGTCCACGATGGAGTGAAGTCACGCGGGATCGCTGACCGTTCACTCCCCGTGCGTAATCCTTGCCGGGTCCCAAGCAGTCCTCTCTGGGGGTCCCACACCTTGAACGGCCACATCTTCCGCATGCCCGCACGCCGTTGCGCCGCCGTCGCCGCGGCCACCGTCCTGGCCGCCGGCCCGGCCACGCTGGCGGGGGCCGGGTCCGCGCACGCGACCGGGGACCACGGCCGGGCGAGCGCTTCCGTGCTGCGCACCGGACTCGACGTGTCCCTGGCCCAGGGGTCGGTGCACGTCCCGCTCGCCCTCACGCTCAACGAGGTGCGGGCGCCGCACAGCGCCCGGCGGACCGCGCTGTCCGCCCGCCTGGACGGCGTCGACGGCGGACGGCCCTTCGACGTGCTGCGCGCGGAGGTGGCCAGGGCCGGTGCGACGGCCACGGCGGACAAGGCCGAGGGCACCGCCGACCTGGCGCACGCCCGCGTCCACCTCCCGGGTCTGCCCCTGCTCTCCGTCGTCGAACTCGACCAGGTCACCTCCCGGGCGACCTGCGAGGCCGGCCGCGCCCCGGTCGCCAGAAGCAGCGTCCTCGGCGCCGTCACGGTGCTCGGCAAGCGGGTGACCCTCACCCCCGACGGCCCGACCCATGTGCGCGTCCCGGGCGTCGGCGAGGTCCGCCTCGACCTCGCCCAGCGCCGGACCACCTCCCGCACCGCCGCCGCGACGGCCCTGGAGCTGACGGTGACCGTCAACCCGCTGAAGCTGAACGTGGCGGCGGTCAAGGGCAGGCTGACCCTGGCCAGGACCTCCTGCGAGGCCCCTCCCGCCGCCCCGGAGCGCCACCAGCCCGCCCCGCACACCCCGCCGGCCTCGGCCGAGCCCACCGCCCCCGGGGCCGGCGTCACGCCCCAGGGCGCCCCGGCGGGCTCCGCCGCCGTGCCCCCGGACACGCACGCGAAGTCCGACCTGGCCGAGACCGGCGGCAGTTCGCTGACCCCCTACCTCGCGGGCGGCTCGGCCGTCCTGCTCGCGGCGGGCGGCGGCGCGTTCGCCCTGGCCCGCCGCCGGAAGGGCTGACGACCCGGGGCGGGGGCCGTGACGGACCCGGGCGCATGCGTGACGGACGCGCTCGGGTTCCCGAAGCCGGGGCGGGGACCGAGGGGACTCCCGTGCCGGACACGGAAGTCCCGGCCCCCGCCCCGTGACAAGCCCTGGACGGGCCCCGCCACAAGCCCCGGGCGGCTGCCCCGGGGCCCCGGGCGGGGCCCGCCGCAGCGCGCTCAGCCGGGCCGGGCGGCCGACCTGCCGACGGTCGACCGGGGGCGGCCGGTGTGCGGGCGGCCGGCGTGCCGCTGGCTGAAGTGCGGGCGGCTTACGTGCGGATGGCCGACGTGCCGCCGACCGAGGTGCCGCCGACCGACGTGCCGCCGACCGAGGTGCCGTCGGCCGAGGTGCGGGCGGTTGCGTGTGGGCGGTCGCCGGACGGGTCGGTTCTGCGCGGGCGGCCGGCGTGCCGCGGGCTGACGTGCGGGCGGTCGACGTGCGGGTGGCCGACCTGCCGTCGGCCGATGGGCGGGCAGCTGACGAGCCGTCGGCCGATGTGCGGGTGGGATGGCCGAGGCGCGGGCGGCCGATGTGCGGGCGGCCGAGGCACGGGTGGCCGAGGCGCCCGCCGGCAGGTGCCCGTCGGCCGATGTGCGTACCGCCGACGTGCCCGTCGGTCGGCGTGCGGGCGGTCGCCGGACGGGCGGTCGCCGGACGGGCGGTCCAGGTGCGGGCGCGTGCGGGCCCTCTACGTGCGGGTGGTTGCCGTGCCGTCGGCCGATGTGCGGGCGGTCGCCGGACGGGCGGTCCGGGTGCCGCCGGTCGCCGGGCGGGTGGGGTCCGGACGGACGGGCTCAGGACCGGCGGGCTCCGGGTGGCGCAGTGCGGCCCGCAGTGCCTTCAGAAACGCGTCCGCCGTCGACCGGTCCCGCACGGCCACCCGGAACCAGTCCTCGCCCAGCCCGGGGAAGGTGTCCCCGCGCCGCACCGCGTAGCCCAGCTCGCGCAGCCGCCGCCGTACCGCTGCCGCCCGGTCCACCCGCACCAGCACGAACGGGCCCTCCGCGGGCTCCACCACCCGCACCCCGCACTCCGCGAGACAGGCCAGGCCCGCCACCAGGTGGGCCCGGTCCGCGGCGACGCGGTGCGCGGCGTGGCCCGCCTCGGCCAGCGCCCTCGGCTCCACGCACGCCCGCGCCGCCTCGAGCGCCGGCGTGGACACCGGCCACAGCGGCTGCGCCCGCTCCAGCGCGGCGACGATCTCCGGCGAGGACAGCACATAGCCGATGCGCAGCCCCGCCAGCCCCCAGGTCTTGGTCAGGCTGCGCAGCACCACCAGCCCCGGCACGTCGATCCGCCCGGCCAGCGCCTCCCGTTCGCCCGGCACCGCGTCCATGAAGGCCTCGTCGACCACCAGCACCCGCCCCGGACGTGCCAGCCCCGCGACGGCCGCGGCCGGGTGCAGCACCGACGTCGGGTTGGTCGGGTTCCCGATCACCACCAGGTCCGCGTCCCCGGGGACGGCCGCGGGGTCGAGCCGGAAGCCGTCCTCCTCCCGCAACAGCACCCGCCGCACCGTGTGCCCGGCGTCCCGCAGCGCCGCCTCGGGTTCGGTGAACTGAGGGTGCACGACGACCGGCCGGCGTACCTCCAGCGCCCGCGCGAGCAGTACGAACGCCTCCGCCGCCCCCGCCGTCAGCAGCACCCGCTCCACCGGCAGTCCGTGCCGCCGGGCCACCGCCGCCCGCGCGGCCCGCCCGTCCGGATAGGCCGCGAGGCCGTCCAGGGCGCCGGCGATCCGCTCCCGCAGCCAGGGCGGAGGGGTGCCGGCGCGGACGTTCACGGCCAGGTCGACCAGGTCGCGGCCGTCGTCGCGGACCTCGGCGTCACCGTGGTGGCGCAGGTCGTGCCCGCCGGCCGGCTCAGTGCGCATGGGCGTGCCCGCCGTGGTGGTGACCGTGGTGATGGTGGCCGTCGTCGTCCGGGTGGAAGTGCGGCTGCTGCGGCAGTCCCACCTTGTCCTCGAAGCCGGGCAGCGCGATGCGGTAGACGCACGAGTCGCAGTTCATCCGCAGATCGCCGCGCACCGCCTCCTCGTAGCGCTCCATCACCAGGCCGAGCAGCTCCGGCTCCGGGCCGATGACCCCGGCCGAGCGCACCTCGGTCCCGGGGTGCGCGGCGGCCCAGTCCTGCGTCTGGCGCCGCACCCGGTCCGGGAGCACCCCGGTGAACAGGAAGTACGGCAGCACGACGATCCGCCGCGCCCCCAGCCGCGCACACCGGTCCAGGCCGCTCGGCACGTCCGGGGCCGCCAGCGAGACGAACGCCGTCTCCACCCCGGCGTATCCGCGGCCCTCCCACAGCAGCCGCGCCGCCTTGAACACCTCGGCGTTGGCGTCCGGGTCGGTGGAGCCGCGCCCCACCAGCAGCACGGTCACGTCCGACCGCTCCCCGGAGGTCCCCTCCAGCGCCTCCTCCAGCCGCCGCTCCAGCACCCGCAGCAGCGCCGGGTGCGGGCCGAGCGGCCGGCCGTAGGTGTACGAGACGCCCGGGTGCCGTTCCTTCTCGCGGGCCAGCGCCGCCGGGATGTCCCCCTTGGCGTGCCCGGCGGACACCAGCATCAGCGGCACCGCGGCGAACCGCGTGACGCCCCGCTCCACCAGCTCGGCGACGGCCTCGCCGAGCGGCGGCGGGGACAGCTCGATGAAACCGCCGGCGACGGGCAGTGCCGGGTGGCGGCGCCCCAGCTCCCGTACGAAGTCGCGGAATGCCTCGGCACCGGCGTCGTCCCGGGTGCCGTGGCCGGCGACGAGCAGGGCGGGCGGCAGCGGGGTGGTCACGGGGTCTCCTTCACGGCGGGGTGGTACAGCAGGGCGTTGAGCGCGGCGGCGGCGACCGCCGACCCGCCCTTCTCGGACACATTGCTCACGGCGGGCAGCCCGCTCTCGCGCAGAGCGGCCTTGGACTCGGCCGCCCCGACGAAGCCGACGGGCAGGCCGATGACGAGCGCGGGGGAGGCGTCCAGCGTCAGCAGCTCCTCCAGGGCGGTCGGCGCGCAGCCGATCACCCACAGGGCGCCGGGGCCGACCTCCTCGTGGGCGAGCCGCACGGCGTGCGCCGAACGGGTCAGCCCGGGGCGGGACACCGCGTCCCCGAGCCGGCACACGGTCCTGCGCCGGGTGATCCCGGCCGCGACCATCTCCACGTCCACCACCACCGGCGCCCCGGCGTGCAGGGCCGCGTGGGCGGCGGTCAGCTCGTCCTCGTCCATCACCAGGTCCTCGGCGTAGGAGAGGTCGGCGGAGGAGTGGATCACCCGCTCCACCACCGCCCGGGTCAGCGGCGCGAGACGGGAGGTGTCCAGGCGGGCCCGCAGCCGGCGGAAGGACTCCTGCTCGATGGGGTGGACGACACGGTTCACCGGGCCTCCTCCGGACGGGTGGCCTGCCAGCGGTAGCCGCGCGGGGTGACCATGCGGCCCGCGACCAGGCGGGTGGCGGTGTTGCCGACGGTCACGACCGTCATCATGTCGACGGTCGCCGGGTCGAGCCCGGACAGGGTCGTCACCCGGACGGACTCGTCGGGGCGCGAGGCGTTGCGCACGACGCCGACCGGGGTGTCCGGCGCGCGGTGCCCGGCGAGGATGTCCAGCGCCTTGGGCAGCTGCCAGTCCCGGCCCCGGGAGCGCGGGTTGTAGAACGTCACCACGAGGTCCGCCTCGGCCGCGGCGCGCACCCGGCGCTCGATGACCGCCCACGGCGTGTGCAGGTCGGACAGGCTGATCGAGGCGTGGTCGTGGCCGAGCGGGGCGCCGAGGACCGCGCCGGCCGCGAGCGCCGCGGTCACCCCCGGCACACCGGCCACGTCGATGTCGTCCGACGCCTCGGCGAGCGCGGGGGAGGCCATGGCGTACACCCCGGCGTCCCCGCTGCCGATCAGGGCGACGGCGTGCCCGCGGCGGGCCTCGGCGACCGCCGTCCTGGCCCGCTCCTCCTCGGCCCCGAGGCCCGACTCGAGGATGCGGGTGCCGGGCCGCAGCAGGTCGCGGATCTGGTCGACGTACTGGTCGAGCCCCACCACCACGGACGCCCGCCGCAGTTCGGCCTCGGCGCGCGGAGTGAGCAGGTCGCGGGCGCCCGGCCCGAGCCCGACCACGGCCAGCCGCCCGCGCACGGGCCGCCGTACCACCGCGCAGGTGGCCATCGCCGGACCGCCGTCCGCGCGCCGCGACTTCCGCTTGGGCACGAGGAGTTCGCCGCCGCCGGCGAGCGCGGCGGCCTCCGCGACGGAGGGGGTGCCGACGGCGGCGAGCGGCGCCTTCGACGGGTTGGGCACCGCGACGCCGGCCAGCTCCCGCGCGGAGTACGTCACCAGGGGCACGCCCAGCCGCCCGGCCGCCTCGACCAGGCCGGGCTCACCGGCCTTGGCGTCCACGGTGGCGAGCCGGGCGACGCACCGCGCGGACAGTCCGGCGTCCCGCAGCGCGTCCCCGACCAGGTCCAGCACCTCCTCGGCGGTCACTCCGCGGGAGGCGCCGACGCCGACGACGAGCGACGGCGGCCGCAGCACCACCTCGCGCGCGCCGGGACCGGCCGCGCGGTCCGTCAGCCGCACGGTGTACGACGCCGCGGTCCCCTCCGGCGCCACCGGCAGCGCGGGCAGCGGCCACGGCACCTCGGCGTCCAGGGCGACGGGCGTGCCGTCCAGCAGCGCCCGGGACACCGCGGCGATGTCGCCCTCCACCGGCAGCCCGAGCGTGTCCAGGCCGGGCAGCCCCGCCGCGTCCGTCGCCGTCGTCACCACCGGCTCGGCGCCCAGCAGGGCGCCCACCTCGCGGGCGAGCCCGTTGGCCCCGCCGCCGTGCCCGCCGAGCAGCGACACGGCGAACCGCCCGCCCTCGTCCACGCACACCACACCCGGGTCCGACGCCTTGCCGTCCAGCAGCGGCGCCACCAGCCGGACGACCGCGCCGGCCGCCAGGAAGCACACCAGCTGCTCGCACTGGGCGAAGGCGGCCCGTACCGCGTCCCCGACGGGCCCGTCGTACACCCGGGTGCGCTCCGGCCACGCGGCCGCCAGCCGGTCCCGCGCAGCCGCTCCCGCCGCGGTGGCGGAGATGAGGCCGATCACTGAGTAACTCCTTCTTCGGACGCCGGGGGCCGCATGCCCCACAGCAGGAAAACGGGGTTCGCCGCCGCCAGCCGGGTCACGTCACCCGGCAGCGGCGCGAGCCGGGAGGACTGCAGCAGCACCCCGTCGCAGGCGAACCCGGCGGCGGTCAGCGCCGCGCGCGCGGCCGGCACCCGGTCGAGCGCGGCCACGGCCACCACGACGGTGCGCCGGGCCCGCCGCGCGCAGGCGGCGACGACGGCGGGCAGGTCGCGGCCGCCGCCGCCGACGAACACGGCGTCCGGGTCGTCGCCGAGCCCGGCCAGCGCGCCCGGGGCCGCGCCGTGCACCACGGCCACGTCGACGCCGTGGGCCGCCGCGTTGGCGCGCACCCGTGCGGCCCCGTCCGCCGTCCTCTCCACGGCGACGACGGCCGCCCCGAGCCGGGCGCACTCCACGGCCACCGAGCCCGAACCGGCGCCCACGTCCCAGACCAGGTCGCCCAGGCGCGGCCCGAGCCGGGCCAGGGCGAGCGCCCGCACCTCGAACTTGGTGATCATCGAGTCGCGGTGGGCGAAGGCCGCCTCCTCCAGCGCCCACCCCGCCGGGCCGGCCGCGGGCCCGGCGACCGTGCGCGCGGCGCCGAGCGCCCGCGCCGGATCCAGGCACAGCACCACGTTCACCGCCGTGCCCCAGTCCCGGGCGGCGGCCTCGGCCGGGGCGACGCGCTCGACGCGTTCCCGGCGCGGGTCGCCGAGGGCCGAGGCGACGACCAGCGTCCGCTCGGCGCCCGGGGTGCGGGCCAGGGCGGCGCCCAGCTCCGCGGGCCCCGCGCCCGGCCCGGTCAGCACGGCGACCTTGGGGCGCGCCCGGCAGACGTTGACGGCCGTGCGCAGGTCCCGGCCGTGCGCGCTCACCACCACGGCGTCGTCCCACGGCAGCGCGAGCCGGGCGAAGGCGGCGGCCACCGAGGAGACGCCGGGACGGACGTCCAGCCGCTCGGGCCCGAACCGCTCGGCCAGCGCCCGGACGATCCCGAAGAACCCGGGGTCTCCGGAGGCCAGCACGACCACCGGCCGGTCCGCGCGGACGTACTCCTCGACGGCGTCCAGCGCGGGCGCCAGCGGGCCCAGCACGATCCGCTCGGCCGTGTCCGGCAGCACGGCGGCGTCCAGGTGCCGGCGCGCCCCCACGACCAGCGCGGCGCCGGCCGGCGGTCCGCCGGCGTACGCCGGGTCCCCGCCCGGGCCGGCGTCGCGCCCCCGGTCCGTGCCTGTGCCCGTGGTCAGGCCCGTGCCCGCGTCCGTGCCGGTGCCGGTGCCGGTGTCCGTGTCCGTGCGCGGGCCCGCGTCCGTGCCCGTGCTCAGGCCCGTGCCCGTGCTCAGGCCCGTGCCCAGGTCCGGCTGCGTGCCGGCCCCCGCGCCCGTCCCGGTGCCGATGACCGTGATCATGTGCTCGCGCCCCGTGCGCGCAGGGCCCTGCGGGCCTCCGGGTCGGCCTTCCGGTGGCCGTGGAAGTGACCGGGGTGGTACAGGTGCGAGCGGGTCCCGTGCGCGTCCAGGGCCGGGCCGACCAGGAAGAGGGTGTGCTTCCAGAGCCGGTGCTCCTTGACCGTCTCCTCCAGCGTGCCGATGGTGCACCGCACCAGCAGCTCCTCCGGCCAGGTCGCCTGGTACGCCACCACGACCGGCGTGGTCGTGGGGTAGCCGCCCTCCAGCAGCTCCCGCACCAGCTGGCCGCTGCGGGCCGCCGACAGGAAGACCGCCATGGTGGTGCCGTGCCGGGCGAACTCGCGCAGCTCCTCGCCGGGCGGCATCGGCGTCTTGCCGCCGCCCAGCCGGGTCAGCACGACCGACTGGGCGACCTCCGGGATGGTCAGCTCGCGCTGTGCCAGGGCGGCGACGGCGGAGAAGGACGAGACGCCGGGCACGACCTCCGTCTCGATCCCGAGCGCGGCGCACCGGTCGAGCTGCTCCTGGGTGCCGCCCCACAGCGCCGGGTCGCCGGAGTGCACGCGGGCCACCTTCAGGCCCTCGGCGCGGGCCCGCTCGTAGACGGCGACGACGTCCTCCAGGGACATGGCCGCCGAGTCCAGGATCTCGGCGCCCTCGCGCGCGTGCTCCAGGACCTCCGCCTGCACCAGGCTGGCCGCCCAGATCACGACGTCGGCCTCGGCGATCGCGCGGGCGGCGCGGAACGTGAGCAGGTCGGCGGCGCCGGGTCCGGCACCGACGAAGGTCACCTTGCCGGCGGGTGCGTCGGCCATGGGGTCGGGTCCTCTCGTACGGAATGTCATGGTGTGCGGGGGTGTGCGCGGGGGTGCAGCGGGGGCCGGATGTGCGCGACCGGGGGGTGATCGGATAACAAGGGCACATGGCGGTCCTCGTCGCGCTCGGCGCGTTCCTGATGACGCTGGCCGGCGGCTGGACGGCACAGCGGGTCACCGACCGCCGCCATCTGGTCCTCGGACTGGCGGGCGGCCTCATGCTGGGCGTGGTGGGCCTGGACCTGCTGCCGGAGGCGCTGCACGCGGCGGGCCGGGAGGTGTTCGGCGTCCCGGCGGCGCTGCTGCTGTTCGTGGCCGGGTTCCTGCTGGCCCACCTGGTGGAGCGGCTGCTGGCGGCCCGGCAGGCCGCGCACGGCGGCGACGAGAGCGACCACCGCGCCCCCCAGGTCGGTCTGACGGCGGCGGCCGCGATGGTCGGTCACAGCGCCATGGACGGCGTGGCCATCGGCGCGGCCTTCCAGGTGGGCGGGGGCATGGGCGCGGCCGTCGCGCTCGCCGTCATCGCCCACGACTTCGCCGACGGCTTCAACACCTTCACCATCACCAGCCTGTACGGCAACGCGCGCCGCAAGGCGGTCGCCATGCTGGTCGCGGACGCGCTGGCGCCGGTGGCGGGCGCGGCCTCCACCGCGTTCCTCGCCATCCCGGAGTGGTTCCTCGGCGGCTATCTGGGCCTGTTCGCCGGGGTGCTGCTCTACCTCGCCGCGGCGGAGATCCTGCCCGAGGCGCACCATGAGCACCCGGCCCGCTCGACCCTGCTGTGCACGGTCGCGGGCGTGGCGTTCATCTGGGCCGTCGTGGGCCTGGCGACCTGACCCCGTGCCCGCCGGGGCCGGAAGGACATGGTTCACAGCTTGCCGCCCCGGCCGCCCTCGCGCCGCGCGGGCGCGATCAGCGTCGACAGATACGGCAGCGCGTCGCCGTCGAGTTCGGCGGCCGGCCGGATCGACTGCCCGGCCAGCCCGAGCGCCGACCCCCACACCGCGTCGCCGAGCCGCCCGCTCTCGCGCAGCGCCCGGGCGACCTCCTCCGCCTGCCGCCCGAACTTGTACGCCACCACGGTCCCCGGCCCGTTCAGCGCCTCCTTCAGCACGGCCGTCCCGGCGGTCACGGGCACCAGCGTGAGGGGTTCGGTCCCCTCGGTGAGCACGGCCCCCGAGCGCGCCGCCAGGTCCTGCATGGCGGTGATCCCGGGCACGGTCTCCACCGCCGTCCCCGGCACCAGTGCGGCGACGGTCTGCGCGAGGTAGGTGAAGGTGGAGTAGACGTTGGGGTCGCCGATGGTGGCGAAGGCGACGCTGCGGTGCGCGCGCAGCAGGGCGGCGACCCGCTCGCCGGCGGCGTCCCAGGCGGCCTCGCGCCGCGCCCGGTCCGACCGCTCGTTGAGCGCGAACACCACCCGGACGACCTTCTCGCGCGGCACGTAGTGCAGCACGGTCGCCTCGGCCCGCCCCTGCTCGCCGCTGTCCATCACGGGCACCACGACCACCTCGGCGGCGCGCAGCGCGTTGACCCCCTTGACCGTCACCAGTTCCGGATCGCCGGGGCCGACCCCGACACCGATCAGCGTGCTGCTCATGACGTCCGGCACCTCTCGACGAACCGACGGGCGACACCGGGCGCGGCGGCCCAGTGCGTATGCAGATAACTCGCGTGCACGTTCCGCTGGACGAACCCCTCGATCCGCCGGCCGGGGCCGCGCACGCCCCAGGCGGGGGCCGCCGGCCCCGTTCCCGAGCCGGGCTCGACGACGGTCCGGTGGAACTCGTGGCCGCGCATGCGCTGCCCGGCGCCGGCGAGCACGCTGTCCCCGACGGCCACGGCGTCCCGGTAGCCGAGCGTGAGCCGCTCGCTCATCCGCCCGGCGGCGTCCAGCACCCCGCACATGGGCAGCCCGTCCAGTTCCCGGCACAGGTACAGCAGCCCCGCGCACTCGGCGGCGACGGGACCCCCGTCGAGCGCGAAGCGGGCCACGGCGCCGCGCAGCGGCTCGTTGGCGGACAGCTCGGCGGCGTACACCTCGGGGAACCCGCCGCCGACGACGAGGCCGCGGGTCCCCTCGGGCAGCCGCTCGTCCCGCAGCGGGTCGAAGGCGACGACCTCCGCTCCGGCGGCGGCGAGCAGTTCGGCGTGCTCGGCGTAGGAGAAGGTGAACGCGGCCCCCGCGGCGACGGCGATCCGGGGCGCTCCGGGCACCGGAGGTCCCGCGTCCGCGGGCGCCTGACCCCGGGGTTCAGCGTCCGTGTCCGCCTGCCCGTCCGGGCCCGAACCCGCGCCCGGCGACGGAACGGGAGCGGGCGGGGCCGAGGCGGCCACGGCGGCGGCCGGGTCCCAGGCCGCACAGTCCAGCGCCGCCGCGCTCCGCGCCAGCGCGACCAGGGCCGGCACATCGCAGCCGGCCTCCACCCGCGCCGCCATCGCGGCGACGGCGTCCACCGCCTCGGCCCGCCGCTCGGCGACCGGCACCAGCCCCAGATGACGCGACGGCGTGCCGATGCCGGCCGTGCGCCGCAGCGCGCCGAGCACCGGCACCCCCGCCGACTCCAGCGCCTGGCGCAGCAGCGCCTCGTGCCGGTCGGACGCCACCTTGTTCAGGATCACGCCCCCCACCCGCACCCGCGGGTCCCAGGTCACGAAGCCGTGCACCAGCGCCGCCACCGACCGCGACTGCGACGACGCGTCCACGACCAGCACCACCGGCGCCCGCAGCACCTTCGCCACCTGAGCCGTGGACGCCAGTTCGCCCTCGCCGGCCGCACCGTCGTACAGCCCCATGACGCCCTCGACGACGGCGATGTCGCAGCCGCGCGCCCCGTGCAGGAACAGCGGCCCGAGCAGCTCCGGACCGCACAGGTACGCGTCCAGGTTGCGCCCCGTCCGCCCGGTCGCGAGGGCGTGGTAGCCCGGGTCGATGTAGTCAGGCCCGACCTTGTGCGGGGAGACGGCGAGCCCCCGCCGGGTCAGCGCGGCCATCAGCCCGGTGGCGACGGTGGTCTTGCCGCTGCCGGAGGCCGGCGCGGCGATCACCAGCCGGGGCACCGGGGGCGTCACCACTCGATGCCCCTCTGGCCCTTCTGGCCGGCGTCCATGGGGTGCTTGACCTTGGACATGTCGGTGACCAGGTCGGCGAACTCCACCAGCTCCTGGGGGGCGTTGCGCCCCGTGATCACGACGTGCTGGGTGCCGGGCCGTCCGCGCAGCACCTCGATCACCTCGCCGGTGTCCACCCACCCCCAGTGCATCGGGTAGGCGAACTCGTCGAGCACGTACAGCCGGTAGCGCTCGGCCGCCAGGTCGCGCTTGACCTGCTCCCAGCCCTCCCGGGCCTTGTCCTCGTTGTCCATCTGGGCGTCGCGCTGGACCCAGGACCAGCCCTCGCCCATCTTGTGCCAGTCCACGGTCCCGCCGTGCCCGGAGGCGCCCAGCACGCGCAGCGCGTTCTCCTCGCCGACCCGCCACTTGGCCGACTTCACGAACTGGAACACCCCGATGGGCCACCCCTGGTTCCAGGCGCGCAGCGCCAGCCCGAAGGCGGCGGTCGACTTGCCCTTGCCGATGCCCGTGTGCACCACGACCAGCGGCCGGTTGCGGCGCTGACGGGTCGTCAGACCGTCGTCCGGTACGACACTCGGCTGTCCCTGCGGCATTACGCGGCCCTCCTCGAAGTCTCCCGGACATCCCTGACGAGTGAGGCGATCGAGTCCGCCCGCAGCTCGGCCAGGGTCACTGCCGTACCGCCCAGCTCGCCGGCGAGCCGCCCCGCGAGCCCGAGCCGGACCGGCCCCGACTCGCAGTCGACCACCACCGAGGCGAGCCGCTCCGCGGCGAACAGCCGGGCCGCGCGCCCGGCCCGCGCCACCGGCTCCGCGCCGCCGGTGGCGCGGCCGTCCGTCACCACCACGACCAGTGCCCGCCGCGCCGGGTCCCGCAGCCGTTCCACCCGCAGGACCTCGTGCGCCCGCAGCAGCCCCTCCGCGAGCGGCGTGCGCCCGCCGGTCGGCAGCGACCGCAGCCGGGCGGCGGCCGCGTCCACGGACGAGGTGGGCGGCAGCGCGACCTCGGCGGACGAGCCGCGGAAGGTCACCAGGCCCACCTTGTCCCGCCGCTGGTAGGCGTCCAGCAGCAGCGACAGCACCGCGCCCTTGACCGCGCCCATGCGCTGCCGCGCGGCCATCGACCCCGAGGCGTCGACGACGAACAGCACGAGGTTCCCCTCGCGTCCCTCCCGCGTCGCCTGCCGCAGATCGTCCCGGCGCACCACCAGTCCCGGCCCGGACCGGCCCCGCGCCCGCTGGTGCGGGGCGGCGGCGTGCACGGTCGCCGCCAGGTGCAGCTTGGTGAGCGCCCCCCGGGGCCGCCGCGCCCCGGTGGTACGGCCGTGCTCGGTCCGGGCCCGCGAGCGCCGCCCGGCGGCGCCCTGACCGATGCCGGGCACGCTCAGCACCCTGGCCCGGAACGGCTCGGCGGCACGCGCGGCCGGCTGCTCCCGCGCCCCGGCCGGCTGCGGCTGCCCGCCCTCACCGGCCTCGGGGCGGGCGCCGCCGTCCGCGTCGCCCCGGGGACCGCTGTCGGGCGCCGGCCCCCCGCCGCCGGGCCCGTCGGGACCGGGCCCGTCGGGACCGGGATCGTGCGGATCGGGATCGTCGTCGCCGTCGCCCGCGGACCGCTCCAGGGTCTCGTCCAGCTTGTCCTCGTCCAGGCCCGGCGCGTCGAAGGGGTTGCGGCGCCTGCGGTGCGGCAGCGCGAGCAGCGCCGCCTGCCGGACGTCCTCGGCGAGGACCTCCGTCCGCCCGGCCCACGCGGCCAGCGCGGTCGCCGTACGGGCCATCACGATGTCGGCGCGCATGCCGTCCACCTCGAACGCCGCACAGGTCGCCGCGATCTGCCGCAGCGCACCGTCACCCAGCCGCACCCGCGGCAGCAACTCCCGTGCCGCCACGATCCGTTGCCGTACGGCGGCCTCCTCCGCGGCCCACCGCGCGGCGAAGCCGGCCGGATCGTCGTCGTACGCCAGCCTGCGCCGCACGACCTCCACGCG
Organism: Streptomyces sp. NPDC004065; assembly: GCF_044903565.1. Classification (NCBI taxonomy): domain Bacteria; kingdom Bacillati; phylum Actinomycetota; class Actinomycetes; order Kitasatosporales; family Streptomycetaceae; genus Streptomyces; species Streptomyces sp. NPDC004065. The sequence continues at coordinate 90,273 of NZ_JBJDQT010000029.1, forward strand.
CAGGTCCGGCTCCCGCGAGGCGGCGACCTCCACGGTCAGCCCGAACCGGTCCAGCAACTGCGGCCGCAGCTCGCCCTCTTCGGGGTTCATGGTGCCGACGAGCAGGAACCGGGCGGCATGCCGTACGGAGACACCCTCGCGCTCCACGTACGACGCGCCCATCGCCGCCGCGTCCAGCAGCAGGTCGACCAAGTGGTCGTGGAGCAGGTTCACCTCGTCCACGTAGAGGATCCCGCGGTGCGCCTCGGCGAGCAGGCCCGGTTCGAACGCCTTGACGCCCTCGGCGAGCGCCCGCTCGATGTCCAGGGCGCCGACCAGCCGGTCCTCGGAGGCGCCGACCGGCAACTCCACCATCCGGGCCGGGCGGGACGTACCGGCCCCGGGCTCGTGCGGCCCGTCCGGGCACGCCGGGTCGGGGGAGGCCGGGTCGCAGGAGAACCGGCACCCGGGCACGACGGCCACCTCCGGCAGCAGCGCCGAGAGGGCCCGTACGGCCGTGCTCTTCGCGGTGCCCTTCTCGCCGCGCACCAGCACACCGCCGACCGCCGGGGACACGGCGTTCAGCAGCAGTGCCAGCCGCAGGTCGTCCTGCCCGACGACGGCCGTGAACGGAAACGGGGTACTCACTTGTCCTCGCCCTCCAAGTCGCCCTCGAGCTCCAGATAGGTGGCGCGCAGCCGCTCCAGCGTGTCCGCGTCCGGCTCCGCCCACAGCCCCCGCTCCGCCGCCTCCAGCAGCCGTTCGGTGATGCCGCGCAGCGCCCAGGGGTTGGACTTCCGCATGAAGTCCCGGTTCTCCGGGTCGAAGACGTACTCCGCGCTGAGCTTCTCGTACATCCAGTCGTCGACCACGCCGGCCGTGGCGTCGTAGCCGAAGAGGTAGTCGACGGTCGCGGCCATCTCGAAGGCGCCCTTGTAGCCGTGCCGCCGCATCGCCGCCATCCAGCGCGGGTTGACCACCCGGGCCCGGAAGACCCGGTGGGTCTCCTCGCCGAGCGTGCGGGTCCGCACCTGGTCCGGCACGGCCGAGTCGCCGACGTACGCCTCCGGTGAGGCGCCGGTCAGATGCCGCACCATGGCGACCATGCCGCCGTGGTACTGGAAGTAGTCGTCGGCGTCGACCAGGTCGTGCTCGCGGGTGTCGACGTTCTTCGCGGCCACGGCGATCCGCCGGAACGCCGTCTCCATGTCCCCGCGCGCGGCCCGCCCGTCCAGGTCGCGGCCGTAGGCGTAGCCGCCCCACACCGCGTACACCTCGGCGAGATCGGCGTCGGAGCGCCAGTTGCGGGCGTCGATCAGCGGCAGCAGGCCCGCCCCGTACGCGCCCGGCTTGGAGCCGAAGATCCGCGCCGTGGCCCGCCGCCGGTCGCCGTGCGCGGCGGTGTCCTCGTCCGCGTGCGCCCGCACGTAGTTGGACTCCGCGGGCTCCGCCAGCTCCGCCACCGTCCGCACCGCGTCGTCGATCAGGCCGACCACGTGCGGGAAGGCGTCCCGGAAGAAGCCGGAGATGCGGACCGTGACGTCGATGCGCGGCCGGCCCAGCTCCGCCAGGGGCACCACCTCGAAGCCGGTCACCCGGCGCGAGGCGTCGTCCCACACCGGACGGCAGCCCAGCAGCGCCAGGATCTCGGCGATGTCGTCGCCCTGGGTGCGCATCGCCGAGGTGCCCCACACCGTGAGCCCCACCGACCTCGGGTATGCGCCCGTGTCCCGCAGATACCGCTGCACCAGGGAGTCGGCGAGCGACTGGCCGACCTCCCAGCTCAGCCGGGACGGAATGGCCTTGGGGTCGACCGAGTAGAAGTTCCGCCCGGTCGGCAGGACGTTGACCAGGCCGCGGGTCGGCGAGCCCGACGGCCCGGCGGGGACCCGGCCGCCGTCCAGCGCCCGCAGGATGTGGCCGATCTCGTCACCGGTCCGGGCCAGCCGCGGCACCACCTCGGTGCAGGCGAAGTCCAGCACCGCCACCGCGGACGGCACCTCGGCGCCCAGCACCTGCCGCACCAGCGCGGCGCTCTCCCGGGCCGCCCAGCCGCGCGCCTCCATGCCCTCCGCGATCCGCCGGCACAGCTGCTCCAGCAGGTCGATCGCGTCGGCCGCGGTGCGGGCCGGCCCCGCGACCAGCCCGGTGAGCTCCGCCGGCACCTTGACCGCGGCGCCCGGCTCGGCCAGCAACTCCCGCTCCACCAGCCCGAAGTGCTCCGCGACGCAGGCCCGCAGGCCCGGCAGCGCGTCCGCCCGCCCGCCCCACACCTGCGCGGCGCGCAGCACGGCGAGGACCAGGTTCACCCGCGGCTCGCCCACCGGGCCGCCGCCCAGGACGTGCAGGCCGTCGCGGATCTGCACGTCCTTGATCTCGCACAGATAGCCGTCGACGTGCAGGACGAACTCGTCGAACTCGTCCTCGTCCGGCTGCTCGTCCACGTGCAGGTCGTGATGCAGCTCGGCCGCCTTGACCAGGGTCCAGATCTGGGCCCGCACGGCCGGTGCCTTCGCCGGGTCCAGATCGCTGACCAGCGCGTACTCGTCGAGGAGCTGCTCCAGCTTGGCGAGGTCGCCGTAGGTGTCGGCACGCGCCATGGGCGGCACCAGGTGGTCGACGACCGTGGCGTGCCCGCGCCGCTTGGCCTGGGTGCCCTCGCCGGGGTCGTTGACGATGAACGGGTAGACCAGGGGGAGGTCGCCGAGGACCGCGTCCGGCGCGCAGCCCCGGCCCAGACCCAGTCCCTTGCCGGGCAGCCACTCCAGGGTGCCGTGCTTGCCCATGTGCACGATCGCGTCGGCGCCGAAGCTCTCCTCGAGCCAGCGGTAGGCCGCCAGGTAGTGGTGGGAGGGCGGCATGTCGGGGTCGTGGTAGATCGCGACCGGGTTCTCGCCGAAGCCGCGCGGCGGCTGGATCATCACGACCACGTTGCCGAACCGCAGGCAGGCCAGCACGATGTCCTCGCCGTCGACGTACAGCGAGCCCGGCGGCTCGCCCCAGGCCTCGGTCATCGCCTCCCTGAGGTCCGCGTCGAGCGTGCCGAACCACGCCCGGTAGTCGGCGAGGGGCACCCGGGCGGGCGCGGCGGCGAGCTGCTCCTCCGTCAGCCACTCCACGTCGTGGCCGCCGGCCTCGATGAGCCGGTGGATCAGCTCGTCGCCGCCGGAGGGGTACTCCGACAGCGAGTACCCGGCCTCCCGCAGCGCGTCCAGCACCCGCACCGCCGAGGCGGGCGTGTCCAGCCCGACCGCGTTGCCGACGCGCGAGTGCTTGGTCGGGTAGGCGGTGAAGACCAGCGCGATCCGCTTGTCCGCGTTGGGCTTGTGCCGAAGCCGCGCGTGGCGCACGGCGATCCCGGCGACCCGCGCGGCCCGCTCCGGGTCGGCCGTGTACACCGGCACGTCGTCCGGCCCGCGCTCCTTGAAGGAGAACGGCACCGTGACGAGCCGGCCGTCGAACTCGGGGATGGCGACCTGCATCGCCGCGTCCATCGGCGACAGCGCGGCGTCGGAGGCCTCCCAGGCGGCCCGGGAGGAGGTCAGGCACAGCCCCTGCAGGACGGGCACGTCCAGGTCGGCCAGCGCCCCGATGTCCCAGGCCTCGTCGTCGCCGCCCGCCGAGGCGCCGGCGGCGTGCGTGCCGCCGGCCGCGAGGACGGTGGCGATCAGCGCGTCGGCGCGCCCGAGGATGTCGTACAGCCCCGGATCGGCGCCGCGCAGCGAACCGCAGTACACCGGGAGGGCGTTGGCGCCGTGCGCCTCGATCGCCTCGCACAGGGTGTCCACGAAGGCGGTGTTGCCGGACAGTTCGTGGGCCCGGTAGAAGAGCACGCCCACGGTCGGACGGTCCGCCCGCACCGCGCGGGCGCCGTGGACGCCGTACTCCGGCATCTTCCGCGGCTCCTCGAAGCCCTCGCCGGTCAGCAGCACCGTGTCGGACAGGAACCGGGCCAGCTCGGCCAGGTTGGCCGGGCCGCCCTCGACCAGGTACCTCAGCGCCTCGGCGACGACCCCGGCGGGCACGGACGACTCGGCCATCAGCTCGGCGTCCGGGACGGCCTCGCCGCCCAGCAGCACGGTCGGCACTCCGGACGCCCGCAGCGCGGCGAGCCCCTCCTCCCAGGCGCGCCTGCCGCCGAGCAGCCGTACGACGGCGATGTCCGCGCCGTCCAGCAGCGCGGGCAGCTCCCCGGCGACGTCCACCCGGGCCGGGTTGCCGATCCGGTAGGGGGCGCCGGAGGCCCGGGCCGCCAGCAGATCGGTGTCGGCGGTCGACAACAACAACACTGTGCTCATGCGGGCGCTCCCGGTGGGATGAAGGGCAGTCCTCGCGGCGCGCCCGACTCGATGAGCCGCCACAGCGCGTCCGTGTCCGCGTGCTGTTCGATCAGGTCGCCGAGCCGGTCGAGCTGCTCCTCGCGCAGCGCGGCGAACGAGGTGTCGGGCGCGGGTACGAAGCGGCGGCCCGCGGCGGCCGCCACCTCCCGCAGGAAGGCCCGCCGGAAGCCGTCGGACTCCAGCGAGCCGTGCCAGTGCGTGCCCCGGACGGAGCCGGAGCGGCAGCCGTCCAGGAAGGGCTCGCCCCCGGTGACCTCGGCGACCCCGTGGTGGATCTCGTAGCCCTCGACCCGCTCGCCCAGGGCCTCGCCCACCGGGCGGGCCAGGGTCTTCTCCCGGGCGAAGCGGACCCTCACCGGCAGCAGGCCCAGCCCGTCGACGTGGCCGCGACGGCTCTCCACGTCGTCCTCGATGTGCTCGCCGAGCAGCTGGAAGCCGCCGCAGATCCCGAGGACGGGCCGGCCCTCGGCCGCCCGGCGCGCCAGGGCCGCGGCCAGGCCCCGCTCCCGCAGCCACTCCAGCGCCCGGACCGTGCCGCGGGTGCCGGGGACGACGACGAGGTCGGCGTCGGACAGCTCCTCGGGGCGGTCCACGAACCGCACGACCACGCCCGGTTCGGCGGCCAGCGCGTCCACGTCGGTGAAGTTGGACATCAGCGGGACGGCGCAGACGGCGACCCGCAGCACGTCCTCGCCGACGGGCGCGGCCACGGCGGACTCCCGCACGGCGCCCCGCAGGGACACCCGCAGCCCGTCCTCCTCGTCGATGCCCAGCCCGTGCCGGAAGGGCAGCACCCCGTAGGCGCGCCGCCCGGTCAGTCCGTGCAGCATGTCCAGTCCGGGTTCGAGCAGCGAGACGTCCCCGCGGAACTTGTTCACCAGGAATCCGGCGACCAGTTCCTGGTCCTCGCGGGACAGCAGCGCCACGGTGCCGAAGAACGAGGCGAAGACGCCGCCGCGGTCGATGTCGCCGACGACGAGCACGGGCAGCCGGGCGCCCCGCGCGATCCCCATGTTGACGATGTCCGTCCGGCGCAGATTGATCTCCGCCGGGCTGCCCGCCCCCTCACAGATCACCGCGTCGTAGGCGCCCCGCAGTTCGGCGAGGCAGTCCAGCACGGTGCCCAGCAGCCGCTGCTGCCGGCCGCCGTGGTAGCCGCGGGCGCTCAGCTCGCCGACCGGCCTGCCCAGCAGCACCACCTGGCTGCTCTGCTCGCCGCCCGGCTTGAGCAGCACCGGGTTCATCAGCGCGGTCGGCTCGATCCGGCAGGCCTGGGCCTGCATGGCCTGCGCCCGGCCGATCTCGGCGCCCTCCCGGGTGACGAAGGAGTTGAGGGACATGTTCTGCGCCTTGAACGGCGCCACCTTGACCCCCTGCCGGACCAGCCACCGGCAGATCCCGGCGGTGACGACGCTCTTGCCGGCGTCGGAGGTGGTGCCGGCGACGAGCAGACCCCCGCTCATACCGCCGTCGAGAGCCGCGTTCAGACCCGTCTTCAGACCCCCGCTCATGACGTACGCCCCCTCGTCGCCGTCCACAGCATCCGTGCGCCCGCGCACACCCCGAGCGCGATCCAGCCCACGCGCCGGGACAGGCGTACGGCCCGCTCGATGTCTCCCACCCGGACGGCGCGTCCGGCCCGGTTCAGGACCGGCCGGTGCTCCACACGCCCCCCGTACGAGAGCGTGCCGCCCAGCCGCACCCCGAGCGCCCCCGCGAAGGCGGCCTCGACCGGGCCGGCGTTGGGGCTGGGGTGCCGCCGGGCGTCGGCGCGCCAGGCGCGCAGGGCGCCGCGCGGGTCGTCTCCCGCCGCGGCCGCCGCGACGGCGGTGAGCCGCGCTCCAGGCCAGCCGGCGAGGTCGTCGAGCCGGGCCGAGGCCCAGCCGTAGCGGCGGTACCGGGGCGACTTGTGCCCGACCATGGCGTCGAGGGTGTTGACGGCGCGGAACCCGAGCAGTCCGGGCACGCCCGCGAGGGCGCCCCACACCAGCGCGCCCACCACCGCGTCCGAGGTGTTCTCGGCGACCGACTCCACCACCGCCCGGGCGATCCCGTCGGCGTCCAGCGCCTGCGGGTCGCGTCCGCACAGGTGCGGCAGCCGGGCCCGCGCGGCCTCGACGTCCCCCGCCTGAAGCGCCCGCCCGACGGTGCGGGCCTCGCGGGCGAGCGAGGTGCCCCCGACCACGGCCCAGGTGGCGACGGCGGTCAGGACGGCGGACGCGGTGCGCGAGCGGCGCACGGCGGACGCGGCGAGCGCCGCGCCGGAGACCACGCCCCCGGCGCACACCGCGGTGTGCAGCACGCCCCGGCCGCGGTGGTCCCGCCACAGCACACGTTCCACGGCGCCGGCGGCCCGCCCGAACACGGCGACGGGATGCCCCCGGCGGGGATCGCCGAGGAGCAGGTCACCGAGGAGGCCGGCGGCGGCGCCGTACGCGAAGACGCGATCGGCACCCATGGGGGTCAGCCGATGCCGACGCCGGGAGTGGTCAGTACGTCGCTGGTGAACCTAGGTCGGCAGCCGCGCATGGCGATGTGTCCTCACTCAGGGTGTCCACGCCCTGGTTCGACGAGACCGGCGGTGAGAGTTCCTGGCTCCCGGGGACTCCTACCCCGGTGACAGTGGCGGGACCGCGCCGGAATCTCACCGGCTTCCTCTCCTGCCGCCGCTAATGGCTCCGGCAGTCCACCATGCCCCGTGAACGGCCGTCAACCTGCCCTTGACCTGCGGGGCGTCACTGAGATGAGGCCCACACCGGCGGTGTGAGAAGCCCGCCCTGCCCGGGACCGCCTGGAAGGGCGGGCCCGGGCAGGGCGGGCGGTGAGGCGCCAAGGGGCGCGGGAGACCCGGCCGTTGCCCGGCGCGCGGTGCCGGGGACTGCTATGGCGGGGTGCGGGGGACCGCCCGGGGTGCCGTGCCGTCCCCGGCCCCGTTCGGCGCGGGGACGGCACGCGACCCGGGCTGAGGGGGTGTCAGCCCTTCGCCATGATGAGGTGGATGCCGTAGGCGACCGCGGCGGCGCACGCGGCGAAGCAGACGTACGCGCCGGTGAGCGCGAGGGCTCCGCCGCCCCCCTGGGCGGCGGCCCGCTCCCGCCGGGAGAGGCCGGCGATGCCGAGGGTGAACAGGGCCACGAGGCCCACGGTGACGCCGAGGCTGACGCCGAACACGGAGCCGAGGGCTGCCCAGTCGATCTTCATGTCGGAACTCTTTCTGCTGACCGGGTGCCCGGGTTCAGACGGCGGCGGCCGGCGGGGCCGCCTGGGCGGTCTTGGGTGCCGGGTCGGTGGCGGGGGCCACGGTGGCCTGGAGGGGGATCGCGACCGACAGGTCGGGCAGGTCCTCGGCCGCGGACACCGCGTGGACCTCGGCCGCGGGCACGGCCCGGACCTCGCCCGCGGGCACCGTGTGGACCTCGGCCGGCCCGGCCGCCGGGGTTCCGGTCGCCGGGGTTCCGGCGGGCGTGGCCGCCGGGGGCGGGGTGACGGCCGCGATGGCCTGGGTGACCACGCCGGCGGGCTCGCCGGTCTCGTTGACGTTGGTGTGGTCGACGACGTCGCGGCGGGAGATCCGGTAGATCGCGGCGCTGGAGGCCACCAGGAACAGGGCCACCAGCGCGGTGCCCCAGTCGCCGAGGCCGGTGACCAGCTCGGCGCCGGCGGCCACCAGCGCTGCGGCGGGAAGGGTGAGCACCCAGGCCACGGCCATGCGGGTCGCGGTGGACCAGCGCACGACGCCGCCCGTGCGGCCCAGGCCCGCGCCCATCACCGAGCCGGAGACGACGTGCGTGGTGGACAGCGAGAAGCCGAGGTGGGAGGAGGCCAGGATGGCGGTGGCCGCGCTGGTCTGGGCGGCGAAACCCTGCTGCGGCTGGAGGTCGGTCAGGCCCTTGCCCATGGTGCGGATGATGCGCCAGCCGCCGATGTACGTGCCGAGCGCGATGGCCAGGCCGGCGGAGAGGATGACCCAGGTGGGAGGGTTGGAGCCGGGGGCCAGGGCGCCGCCGGCGACCAGGGCGAGGGTGATGACGCCCATCGTCTTCTGCGCGTCGTTGGTGCCGTGGGCCAGCGAGACCAGACCCGCGGAGGCGATCTGGCCCACGCGGTGGCCCTTCTCGGCCGCCTTGCCGTCCGTCCGGGCCCCGATCGTGTACGACAGCCGGGTGGCGACCAGCGCCGCGACTCCGGCGACGACCGGAGCGGCGACGGCGGGCAGCAGCACCTTGGTGACGAGCACGCCGCCGTGGACCGCGCCGAAGCCGGCGGAGGCGATCGCCGCGCCGACCAGACCGCCCATCAGGGCGTGCGAGGAGCTGGACGGCAGCCCGACCAGCCAGGTCAGCAGGTTCCAGAGGATCGCGCCGACCAGGGCGGCGAAGATGACCTCGGGACGGATGCCGGTCTCGTCGACGAGACCCTTGGAGATCGTGTTGGCGACCTCCACCGAGAGGAAGGCGCCCACCAGGTTGAGCGCGGCGGACATGGCCACCGCGACCTTGGGCTTGAGCGCGCCGGTCGAGATGGTCGTGGCCATCGCGTTGGCGGTGTCGTGGAAACCGTTCGTGAAATCGAACGCAAGTGCGGTTATCACCACAATCGCGAGGATCAGCGAGAAGCTTTCCATTTACCCAGGCAATCGTTCGAGGTCATTGGCTGCTCGAACGTACGTAACCCGGGTGAACGGAAGATGAACTGGGACGGTCTTCGGGGTGTTTGTTGAAACCGGACGCAGGCCGTCACCGGACCGGTGGCGCGACGGGCTCTCGGACCCCGGTGGCGCCCGGTTCCGCGGACCCGGTGGCGTCCGGGTTCACGGACCCGGTGGCGTCCGGGTTCACGGACCCGGACCCGTGGGCGCCCCGCCCTGGCAGGATCACCTCCATGGCGCAGACGAGGTGTGACGAAGCAGACGTACGGGACCCCGGCGAGGAGGAGCTCCGCGCCTGGCGCGAGCTCGTCGCGACGGCCCGCCGCACGGTGGCCGACGGTCTGGTCGTGGGCACCTCCGGCAATGTCTCGGCACGGGTGGGGGAGACCGTGCTGGTCACACCGTCCGGCGTGCCGTACGACCGGCTCACGCCCGACGACGTCACGGGCGTCGGCCTCGACGGGCGGCAGGTGCTCGGCACCCTCGTCCCGACCAGCGAACTGCCCCTGCACCTCGCCGTGTACCGCACCACCGACGCACGCGCCGTCGTCCACACCCACGCCGTGCACGCCACTGCCGTCTCCACGCTGGTGCCGGAGCTGCCGCTCATCCACTACATGGCCGCCGCGCTCGGCGGCCCCGTGCGGGTCGCCCCGTACGCCACCTACGGCACCGAGGAGCTGGCGCGCAACATGCTGCGCGCCCTGGCCGGCCGCTCGGGCTGCCTCCTGCAGAACCACGGCACCGTCACCTACGGCGCCACCCTGGACCAGGCCTACGACCGCACCGCCCAGCTGGAGTGGATGTGCCGGCTGTGGCTGACGGCCTCCTCCGTGCCCGGCCTCTCGCCGGCCCTGCTGACGCCCCAGCAGCTCGCCCGGGCCGAGGAACGGCTGCGGGGGTACGGGCAGCGGGACCGGCAGCCCTGACGGAAGCGGTGCCGCGTGTCCCGTGTCCCGGGCCCGGCGCCTTGGTGCGCGACGGGAACGACACGCACGGCGACCCGCGTGGGTGGGAACCGCACGCGCGTGGGCGGGAGCAGGACCCGCGTGGGTGGGAACAGGACCCGCAGGGGCGAGAAGAGGACTGCGGGCGCGGTGAAGGCGTGAAGACCGCTCTCCCTGGAACTCTCAGGAACATGTCACCCCGACCCTTCCTCCCACTGGCCGGTGTCCCGGGGCGCCACGACACTGGTCCCGTGCGCACAGTCAGAGCGACGGCCGCGGCCGTCACCGCCGCCCTGGCCGCCGGCGCGGCGAGTGTCGCCGTGGGCCGGCTGGCCAGCGACGCGGCGCTCAAGGCCGTCCCGGGCCGGCCCCTGCCCACCGAGCCCCGGCTCACCGTGCACGGCACGGCGGCGGGGCACATCGTGCTCACCCGCGACCTCGCCTCCCTGCGCCCCGGCACCTACGGCCTGGCCGGCAACGGCTCCCACGCGGTCGTCGGACCCGTTCTGCCGACCGCCCCGCACCGGCCCGACACCGTCGTACGGCGGCTGGAGCGCGTCACCCACGGCGCCCTCGCCCCGGGCGACAAGGTCTGGCTCACCCCGAACGTGCACGTCGGCAACCCCGGCTCGGCCCTCGGACTGGAGCACGCCGACGTCGACGTGCCGGGCGAACTCGGCGCGCTGCCCGCCTGGTTCGTGCCCGGCGTCCGCGAGACCTGGGTCATCACCGTGCACGGCCTGGGCACCACCCGGGAACTGCCCATGAACGTCATGGGGTTCCTCAACCGCAGGCACTTCCCGGTGCTCGACCTCGCCTACCGCGGCGACCTGGGCGCCCCCCGCCCCCCGGACGGCCTCAACCACCTCGGCCAGACCGAGTGGCGCGACCTCGACGCGGCCATCCGCTACGCGGTGCGCTACGGCGCCGAACGGGTGGTGCTGCACGGCTGGTCCACCGGGGCCACCATGGCGCTGCGCGCCGCGCTGCACTCGGGCATGCGCGAGCGCATCTCGGGCCTGGTCCTCGACTCCCCGGTGCTCGACTGGGAGGCGACGCTGCGCGCCCTGGCCAGGGCACGCCACACCCCGGACGCCCTGCTGCCGCTCGCGGTGCGCGCCGCCCAGGGGCGCACGGGCCTGTACGGCGACCGGCTGGCCGAGACGGCCGACCCCTCCCGGCTCACCGTGCCCACGCTGATCTTCCACGGCCCCGACGACGAGGTGGCCCCCTGGCGGCTGTCCCGCCTGCTCGCCGAGCGCCGCCCCAACCTGGTCGCCCTGCACACGGTGGCGAACGCCTCCCACGGCGCCATGTGGAACGCCGACCCGGAGGCCTACGAGGAGGCCCTGCGCCGCTTCCTCACCCCCCTGATGTGACCCCGCCCGGCGAGAAAGCCCCACTGCCCCCGCCGGCCGGCCTCCACAAGCCCCGGCCCGCGGGCCGCCCCGCGCCGGTCCGTCCGGCCGCCCCGTAGGCCACTGCACCGGCGACCCCATGGGTCGGTCGGCCCCTCCCCGCCTGGCCGACTCCACCGACCCATGGGCCCACCGCTCGCACGGGTCGCACCGGTTGCGCATGCCTCCTCAGCCCCACCTCGCCGGCCCCACCGGTCCCGTCGGCCCCCCCACCGGGGGCCGGCTCCAGCGACCCAGCGGCCCCAAAGGTCGCGGGGCACCGGTGGCCGGCCCGTGCGTCCGGGCTGCCCGCCCGCACTGCCTCCGTGCCCGTCTCTGCGCCCGCGTTGTTTCCGCGCCCTGACGCCCGCCCGCACTGCCTCCGTGCCCACGCCGCCTCCGTTCCCGTCTCTGCGCCCGCGTTGTTTCCGCGCCCTGACGCCTCCACGCCCGCGCCGCGCCTCCTGGGCGGAGGCGGCGCGGGTGGCGGGTAGTGCGTGGGGCGCCGGGCGCGGGCCCCGGGCCCGGCGCCGCGGTCGCGGCGGGCTTCCGTTCCGGGGCCCGGCTGTGGCCTGTTCATGCCGTGCCGTCCTCCCTCCGCACCCCTGCGTTGGCCATCCCCGTCGCCCGCGGTGACATTCCGTTTGGGTTTTCGGACCGTCAACCGGAAGACTGCACCCGTGACGTCCCGTATCCCGCGCGACTCAAGGCTTCGACTCGTCCGCCCGCGACCCCTGACCGCCGCCCCCCGAGCCGTGAACCAACGGCGCTCGCGCCGCCCCGCACCACGCCCCCCGCAGGGCACCCCGGCCCCCGCGGAGCTGGCCGGAATGGCACGCTCCGGCCTGGCCGGCGCGGTCCGCGTCGCCCGCTGGGCCGACGCCGCGCTGGGCCCCGGCCGTGCCGGGGCGACGGCGGACGGCAAGGCCACGCTCTCCGACGCCACCGCGGAGCGGGCCGCCGCCGAGCTGGGCCTGACCCCCGCTCAGGTCCGCGCCGACTGGGACACGGCCCGTCTGGCCGGCCTCGTCGAGGTGCACGGCGACAACGCCCGGCCCGGCTGGCGGCTGCGCGCCTGGGACCGGGACGACAGCGCCGTCCTGCGCGGCTGGGTCGCCCTCTTCGACGCCTGGTCGCTCGCCTGCCCGGAGCCGGACGGCCACGAGGCCGCCGCGGTGGCCGAGGTCGTCTCCGCGATGCCGCAGGTGCTCTCCTTCCTCCAGCTGTCCGCCGGCCCCGTCCCCGTGGACCAGCTCCTCGACCTCCTCCAGCAACGCGTCACGGAACTGCGCACGGAACGCTGCGAGATCCCCTACGGCCCGGACCGCGAGCCGGACCCGGCCCCCGGCCCCGAGTCCGCGCCCGCCGCCGGTCCCGGCGCCACCGCCTCACTGGCCCCGCTGCTCGACTGGGCGCTGGGCGCCCTGGCCGCCGTCGGCGCCCTCACCTACGGCGACGGGCAGGTCACCCTCACCCCGCTCGGCAGCTGGGCGGTGTGGGTCAAGCTGGAGCAGATCTGCGTCGCCGCGCAGAGCCCCGCCGGGAACATCGAGCAGTCGGCCGAGGACATGCTCCGCGGCTGCGCCCAGCTGCGCCCCAACGCCGCCCGCGCCGAGTACCGCGCCTGGCTCGCCGCCCGCCCCGTGGGCAGCGCGGTCACCGAACTGCTCGCCGCCGCCCGCGGCGAGGACGCCCTGCTGCGCGGCCTGGCCTTCGAGGCGCTGCGGGTGGTGGGCGCCCCCGCCGAGCCCGATGTGCGCTCGGTGCTCGAGGAGCCCGCGCTGCGGCCGTACGCCCTGCTGTGGCTCGCGGAGCACGACGGCATCGACCCCGAGGACGCCCACGAGGTCCTCACCCGGGACGAGGCGACCTGGCTGTGGGTGGACACCGCCGCCGCCGTCGCCGACCACGGCGAGGCCCCGATGCTCGTCCGCCACCTGGAGGCCGCGGTGCAGCCCACGGTCCCGGCCCTGCTCGACGAGGTGCGCGCCGTGGGCCACCCGCGCACCGTGCAGGTGCTGGTCGCGCTGGCCGCCGCGCACCCCGACCCGGCCCTGGCCAAGGCCGTCCGCCGCGCCGCCTTCCAGGTGCACACCGGCGGCAGCTGAGCCGGCGCGCACCCGCGTCGGCTGAAGCGGTACGCAGGGAGGCCGCCGCGAGGCGGCGCACCGCGCGACGCCGGGACGTGCCCACCGGAGGCGGGGACCCGCGCGAGCCGGCCGGGCTCAGCCTCCGCGGCGGCTGCCCGGCTCGGCCTCCGCGGCGGCTGCCCGGCTCAGCCCTCCACGCGAGGCGCGTATGTGCCGAAGCTCCACACGTTGCCCTCGACGTCCCGGGCCATGTAGTCCCGTGAGCCGTAGTCCTGGTCGGTCGGGGGCATCAGGATCTCCACGCCGTGGTCCACCGCCCGCTGGTAGTGGCCGTCCACGTCGTCCACGACGACGTACACCCCCGCCGGGCCGGCGCCGCGCATCGCCTCGTCGAAACGGCCCCCGCGGCCCTTCGAGCCGAGCATCACCGCGCCGTTGCCCTGCACCAGCTCGGCGTGCTGGACGAGGCCGTCCTCACCCTCGTACACCGACAGCTCGGTGAACCCGAGCGCCTCCGTGAGCTGCTTGAGGGCCGCCCTGGCGTCCGCGTACAGCAGTGTCGGGTAGACGCTGGGGCGTCCCGTGGTGCCTGCCATGCCGATCACTCCCTTGTGAGTCGGTGATCACCGAAATATCCGGTTCGCCGCTCAGTCTGGCACCCACCACTGACAACGCCCCGGCGACGGCACTCCCCGCCGCCGGGGAGGAGACGAACCGAACACCCGTGGGCGGGAAAAGGGCTTGCGCACCTTCGTTAGACTGGCCCGCATGGCCATTCTCCTCGCGCATTAGACGGCGGGAACGTCCGCAGCCGCCCATCCCGCCACTCTCCCCCCAGCTCACTGAGCAGGGAGCACCTCAGCCCTGGAGTCTGTCCGTGATCTCCGCCTCCGGCATCGAGCTGCGCGCCGGTGCCCGCATCCTCATCGAGAACGCCACCTTCCGCGTCGCCAAGGGCGACCGGATCGGCCTGGTCGGCCGCAACGGCGCCGGCAAGACCACCCTCACCAAGTGCCTCGCCGGCCAGGGCATCCCCGCCGCCGGCACCATCACGCGCTCCGGTGAGGTCGGTTACCTGCCGCAGGACCCCCGCACCGGCGACCTCGACGTGCTCGCCCGCGACCGCATCCTGTCCGCGCGCGGCCTGGACGTCCTGATCCGCAAGATGCGCGAGAACGAGCAGCGCATCGCCACCGGCAAGGGCGCCACCCGCGAGAAGGCCCTCAAGCAGTACGAGCGCCAGGAGACGGAGTTCCTCACCAAGGGCGGCTACTCCGCCGAGGCCGAGGCCGCCACCATCGCCGCCGCGCTCAACCTGCCCGACCGGGTGCTCGGCCAGCCGCTGCACACGCTCTCCGGCGGTCAGCGCCGCCGGATCGAGCTCGCCCGGATCCTCTTCTCCGACGCGGACACCCTGCTGCTGGACGAGCCGACCAACCACCTGGACGCGGACTCGATCATCTGGCTGCGCGACTACCTGAAGACCTACCGCGGCGGCTTCATCGTGATCTCCCACGACGTCGACCTGGTCGAGACGGTCGTCAACAAGGTGTTCTACCTGGACGCCAACCGCGCCCAGATCGACGTCTACAACATGGGCTGGAAGCTCTACCAGCAGCAGCGCGAGGCCGACGAGAAGCGGCGCAAGCGGGAGCGGGCCAACGCCGAGAAGAAGGCCGCGGCGCTCAACGCGCAGGCCGACAAGATGCGGGCCAAGGCCACCAAGACGGTCGCCGCGCAGAACATGGCCCGCCGCGCCGAGAAGCTGCTCTCGGGCCTGGAGGAGGTCCGGCAGTCCGACAAGGTGGCCAAGCTGCGCTTCCCCGAGCCGGCGCCCTGCGGCAGGACGCCGCTGATGGCCGAGGGGCTGTCCAAGTCGTACGGCTCGCTGGAGATCTTCACCGACGTCGACCTGGCCGTCGACAAGGGCTCCCGGGTCGTCATCCTCGGTCTCAACGGCGCCGGCAAGACCACGCTGCTGCGGCTCCTCGCGGGCGTGGAGCAGCCGGACACCGGCGCGGTCGTCCCCGGCCACGGCCTCAAGCTCGGCTACTACGCCCAGGAGCACGAGACCCTGGACCCCGACCGCACCGTCCTGGAGAACATGCGCTCGGCCGCCCCGGACCTGGACCTCGTGGAGGTCCGCAAGGTGCTGGGCTCCTTCCTGTTCTCCGGCGACGACGTCGACAAGCCGGCCGGGGTCCTCTCCGGCGGCGAGAAGACCCGGCTGGCGCTCGCCACGCTGGTCGTCTCCTCCGCGAACGTCCTGCTGCTCGACGAGCCCACCAACAACCTCGACCCGGCCAGCCGCGAGGAGATCCTGGGCGCGCTGCGCACCTACAAGGGCGCGGTCGTCCTCGTCACGCACGACGAGGGCGCCGTGGAGGCGCTGCAGCCGGAGCGGATCATCCTGCTGCCCGACGGCGTCGAGGACCTGTGGGGTTCCGACTACGCGGATCTCGTCGCCCTCGCCTGATCAACCCCGTATGGATCATTCGGCCCATCGTTGATCCACCATCTGTGTGAGATCTCCTCGTACCGAGGTGTGTCCTACACCGATTTCGCGGCCGAGCCCTTATGTGCCAAGGGCTCGGCCGTCGCGCGCCTGTGACCAGGAGGTTCGCGGAACAACCCGTTCGGCGGTACGGCCGCGGCGGTACGGAATAGGCAATTCCGCTTGTGGGGACCCCTTCCTGTCGTCACAAGCCTGTCTCACGGACCTTGCCGAATGGGTGGCCATCGCGCCCCGGAGGGGTGATCATGAGGAGACCAGAGCGCACTTCCCATGAGGAGGCACGGGTGGCCGAGACTCTGAAGAAGGGCAGCCGGGTGACCGGCGCCGCGCGCGACAAGCTCGCGGCAGACCTGAAGAAGAAATATGACGCCGGTGCGAGCATCCGGGCGTTGGCCGAGGAAACCGGCCGCTCGTATGGCTTCGTCCACCGGATGCTCAGCGAGTCGGGTGTCACGCTCCGTGGGCGTGGCGGCGCGACGCGGGGAAAGAAGGCCGCTTCGGCCTGACCGCGGGCGGCCCATCGGCTTCGATGGTGGCCACCCGGTCGGTCGACCGGCCGGCCGGGTGGTTACTGTGCAGTCACTTACGATGCCGTCGTACGGCATCACGATGACCGCACCCATCGGAGGCGCACCATGGCTTCGCCCGAGCAGGACCTCGATCCGGCAACCGGTCCCGTACTCGACAAGGACGGCGTACGGCTCACCGTCGACGACGCGGTCGCCACGGTGACGCTGACCAACCCGGCCAAGCGCAACGCGCAGAGCCCCGCTCTGTGGCGGGCGCTCACCGAGGCCGGACGGCTGCTGCCGGGCTCCGTCCGCGTCGTGGTGCTGCGCGGCGAGGGCAAGTCCTTCTCCGCGGGCCTGGACCGGCAGGCGTTCACGCCCGAGGGGTTCGACGGCGAGCCGTCGTTCATCGACCTCGCGCGCGGTGGCGACGCCGAGCTGGACGCGACCATCGCCGAGTACCAGGAGGCGTTCACCTGGTGGCGGCGCAACGACATCGTGTCGATCGCCGCGGTCCAGGGGCACGCCATCGGGGCGGGCTTCCAGCTGGCGCTCGCCTGCGACCTGCGGGTCGTCGCGGACGACGTGCAGTTCGCCATGCGCGAGACCAGCCTGGGGCTGGTGCCCGACCTCACCGGCACGCATCCGCTGGTGGGGCTGGTCGGCTATGCCCGCGCGCTGGAGATCTGCGTGACCGGCCGGTTCGTGACGGCCGGGGAGGCGGTGAGCACCGGGCTCGCCGGCCTGGCCGTGCCCACCGACCAGCTCGACGACGCGGTACGCGACCTGGCCTCGGCGATCCTCGCCGCGCCGCGCGACGCCGTCGTGGAGACCAAGACCCTGCTGCGGGGTGCCCTGGAGCGCACCTACGAGCAGCAGCGCGCCGCCGAACGGCAGGCCCAGGCCCGCCGCCTGCGCGACCTGGCCGGCCTCGGCGACTGACGGCCCGTCCCGGCCCCGCACACCCCGGCGCCGCTCCCCGCCAAGGGGTCAACGGCGCCGGTCGGTGCGTTTCGGGCGGGGCCCGGGGCCCGGGGCGCGGCTCGTGGTGCCCCGGGCCGCCGGTCAGAATCCGTGACGCATGCCGCCGTCCACGGGCAGCATGATGCCCGTGAGGTAGGAGGCCGCCGGGGAGAGCAGGAACGCCGCCGCGCGGCCGAACTCCTCCGGCGTCCCGTACCGCCGCAGCGGGATGCGCGACTCGTTCGCCGCCCGGGTGGCCTCGGGGTCCGCCGACAGACCGTCCAGCTCGCGCACCCGGTCGGTGTCGATGCGGGCCGGCAGCAGCCCCACGACCCGGATGCCGCGCGGGCCCAGCTCGTCGGCGAGGGACTTGGCGAAGCCGGCCAGGCCGGGCCGCAGCGCGTTGGAGATGGTCAGCCCGGGGATCGGCTCGTGCACCGAGCCGGACAGCACGAAGCCGATGACGCCGCCCTCCTCCAGCTCCGCCGCGGCGGCCCGGGCCAGCCGCACCGCACCGAGGAACACCGACTCGAACGAGGACCGCCACTGCTCGTCGGTGTTGTCGGCGACGAAGCCGGGCGGCGGCCCGCCGACGCTGACCAGCACTCCGTGGAAGCCGCCGAAGTTGTCCCGCGCGGCGGCGATCAGCCGGGCCGGCGCCTCGGGGTCCGCGTTGTCCACGGCCACGCCCACGGCGCCGGGTCCCAGCGCGGCCGCCGCGTCGGCGGCCCGCTGCTCGTCCCGCCCGGTGACGACCACCTTCGCGCCGTCGGCGATCAGTTCGCGCGCGGCGGCGTTGCCCAGTCCGCGCGTCGCGCCGGTGACGACGTACACCCGGTCCTTCAGTCCAAGATCCATGGCCCCTATCCTGCCTCCTCGTCCCCGTACAGGGCGAGGGCGGTGTTCACCAGCCCGATGTGGCTGAACGCCTGCGGGAAGTTGCCGAGCTGGCGGCCCGAGGCGGTGTCGTACTCCTCCGCGAGCAGCCCCACGTCGTTGGCGAGCGCCGCCAGGCGTGCGAACAGCTCCCGCGCCTCCTCGGTGCGGCCGGTCATGTGCAGCGCGTCGGCGAGCCAGAACGAGCACGCCAGGAAGGCGCCCTCGCCGCCGGGCAGTCCGTCGACGCTGGCCCGGTCGGTGCTGTAACGGCGCAGCAGACCGTCCTCGCCCAGTTCCGCGCGGACCGCGTCCACGGTGCCGGCCACCCGCGGGTCGTCCGGCGGCAGGAACCCCACCCGCGGGATGAGCAGCAGGGCGGCGTCGAGCTCCCGTGAACCGTAGTACTGCGTGAAGGTGTTGCGGTCGGCGTCGTAGCCCTTCTCGCACACCTCGCGGTGCACCTCCTCGCGCAGCGCCCGCCAGCCCGCCAGGTCCCCCTTCAGCGCCGGGTCGGCCTCCAGCGTGCGTACCGCGCGGTCGGCGGCCACCCACACCATCACCTTGGAGTGCACGAAGTGGCGCCGGCCGCCGCGCACTTCCCACAACCCCTCGTCGGGCTGCCGCCACGCCGTGCGCAGGAAGGCCAGCAGCACGCACTGCATCGACCACACGTGCGGCCTGGCCGACAGTCCCGAGCGGCGCGCCAGCCACAACGAGTCCATCACCTCGCCGTACACGTCGAGCTGGAGCTGGCCGACCGCGTCGTTGCCGATCCGCACCGGCGCCGAGCCGGCGAAGCCCGGCAGCCACGGCAGCTCGTACTCCGGCAGCCGCCGCTCGCCCGCGAGGCCGTACATGATCTGCATGTCCGCCGGGGCGCCCGCGACCGCGCGCAGCAGCCAGTTCCGCCACGCCTCGGCCTCCTCCTGGTAGCCCGCCGCCAGCAGCGTCCCGAGGGTGAGGGTGGAGTCGCGCAGCCAGCAGTAGCGGTAGTCCCAGTTGCGCACGCCGCCGATCTCCTCGGGCAGGGAGGTGGTGGGCGCGGCCACGATGCCGCCGGTGGGGGCGTAGGTGAGGGCCTTGAGGGTGATCAGTGAGCGGACGACCGCGTCCCGGTACGGGCCGTGGTAGCGGCAGCGCGCCGCCCACACCCTCCAGTCGGCGACGCTGTGCTCCAGGGCCTCGAACGGGTCGATGAGCGGGGGCCGGGGGTCGTGCGAGGGGTGCCAGGTGAGCACGAACGCCACCTTCTCGCCCGCGGCGACGGTGAACTCCGCGTGGGTGCCGAAGTCCTCGCCCCAGGTGCGCACCGGGGGTTCGCTGCGCAGCCACGCCGAGTCCGGCCCGGCGACGGCCACCCGGTGCCCGTCGGACCTGCGCATCCAGGGGATGGCCGCGCCGTAGTCGAAGCGCAGCCGCAGGGTGCTGCGCACGGTCACCCGGCCGCTGAGGCCCTCCACGATCCGTACCAGGTCCGGCGCGCGGTCGCGCTGCGGCATCAGGTCGGTGACGCGCACGGAGCCCCCGGGGGTGTCCCACTCGGTGTCCAGGACGAGGGTGTCCGGGCGGTAGGCGCGGCGGGTGCACTCACCCGTCACGCCCTTGGGGGCGATGCGCCAGTGGCCGTTGTCCTCGTCGCCGAGCAGCCGCGCGAAGCAGGCCCCGGAGTCGAAGCGGGGCAGGCACAGCCAGTCCACGGAGCCGTCCCGGCCGACCAGGGCGGCCGTCTGCTCGTCACCGATGAGCGCGTAGTCCTCGATCCGCGAATGCACGGACATCCGGCTTCCCGGCCGGACCGTACGGCAATCACGGTGCCGAGCCGCGCGCCCGGCCCCGCCCCCCGGTCCCGGACCGCCCGTGCGGCTCTCCTCGGCAGACGGCCGGCCGGCTGAGGTGGCACAACGCCGTCGTCGGCGCGCCGGACCTCAGACCGCGGCGGCTTCCGTCGTCTCCCGCGCCGCCTGCTCCGACGCCGCCCGGGCCCGCTCCCGGGCCTCGCGGCGGGCCAGGGCGGCCCAGCCGACGGGCACACCCGCCGCGAACAGCCACCACTGGATGGCGTACGGCAGGTTGATGTCGTCGACGCCGATCCAGCTCGAGTCCTCCTTGGGGGAGGGGATCGGCTCGGGGCTGCCGCCCTTGGGCGCGGGGGAGGTCAGCTCGACGTATCCGCCGAGCACCTCCTTGGCGTAGGGCGCGCCCGCGTCGCCCAGCAGGGCGGCGATCTGGCCGCTGTTGATGAGCAGGACCTGGCGGTCGGGGAGACCCTTGACGTTCTTGATGCCGCTGGCGGCGGTCGTCTGGTCCTGCATCAGCCGGCCGGTGACCGTGATCTCGCCGCCCGCGGGGGCGGGGATGTCGGGGAAGGCCGTCTGCGAGGAGGGTGAGGGGATCCAGCCCCGGTTGACGAGGAGCGCCCGGCCGTCGTCCAGCACGAACGGGGTGAGGACGTGGTAGCCGACCTGGCCGTCCGCGTTCGTGCGGCGGCGCACCACCACCTCGTGCGCCGTGTCGAAGTGCCCCCTGGCCGTCACCCGGCGGTACATGGTGTCGTGCGCGACCGTGCCGCCGACGGACGTCAGCGACTGCGCGGGCACGGGCTCGGCCGCCAGCGAGGCCTCTATCACCTTGTTCAGCGCCTGCCGGTGGTCGTGGCGGTGCAGCTGCCAGAAGCCCAGCCAGATCATCGTGGGGATGAGCAGCAGGGCCACGAGCGTGAGGATCACCCACTGGCGGCTCAACAGGAAGCGGTACACCCCACGACGGTACCTCTCCGGGCGCGGGGTGCTTCCGCCAGGGGTGCCCTCGGCACCGGGCGCCGCGGGCCCTCAGACGCGGTCGACGATCCCTACCCTCCCCTCCGCGCGGGCGCAGTGCGCGCCGCAGTACCAGTGGCCGTCGACGTCCACGCCCTGCCCGATGATCTGGACACGACAGTGCTCGCAGATCGGCGCCATGCGGTGGATCGCGCACGCGAAGCAGTCGAAGACGTGCACCGAGCCCTGGGCGTGCACCTCGAAGGTCATTCCGTAGTCGTTGCCGCAGACTTCACATCTCGCCATGCGCCACAGCGTGTGCCGTGGCCGCCGCGCGGGCGAGCGGGCGGCGGGCGAGTCGTGCGGCAATCACCCGTACGCCCCTCAGGTGCCGTCCGCCGGTTCCACGTCCCCCAGCAGTTGGCCGAACGCCGCCTCGTCCACCACCGGAGTGCCGTACTGCCGGGCCTTGACCGCCTTGGACGTGCCCGAGTCCGGGTCGTTGGTGACGAGCAGGCTGGTCAGCCGGGACAGGCTGGTGGCGACGTGGAGTCCGGCCTCGGTCGCCCGGTCCTCCAGCAGTTCCCGCTCGATCGAGGTGTCACCGGAAAAGGCGACCCGCATGCCCTGTTTGAGACGTTTGCCCTCTTCGTAGCGTCCCGGGTTGGGATAGGGGCAGGCGGGCCTCCTGCGGGAGGGGCGCCAACCGCCGGGCCGGTAGCCGCCGTAGCCGCCCGAGGGCTGCCGGGGCACGGGCCGGTCCGACCACTCGGTCAGCGGACGGCACTCCAGCAGC
The DNA here is from genome assembly GCF_044903565.1 of Streptomyces sp. NPDC004065. Classification (NCBI taxonomy): domain Bacteria; kingdom Bacillati; phylum Actinomycetota; class Actinomycetes; order Kitasatosporales; family Streptomycetaceae; genus Streptomyces; species Streptomyces sp. NPDC004065. The sequence continues at coordinate 112,092 of NZ_JBJDQT010000029.1, forward strand.
GGCAGCCGCACCCCGCCCGCCGCGGCGGCCCGCAGGCTGGGCCGGAACGCCTCCGCCAGGACGCGCGCGTCGTCCAGCGCGTGGTGCGCCCGGCGCTGCACGACACCGAAGTGCGCCGCCAGCGACTCCAGCTTGTGGTTGGGCAGGGGCAGTCCGAGCTCCTTGGAGAGCGCGATGGTGCACAGCCGCTGCCGTACCGGCGCCTCGCGCCGGGCGCGGGCGTACTCCCGCGCGATCATCTGCCAGTCGAAGACCGCGTTGTGCGCGACCAGCACCCGCCCCGCCAGCCGGGAGGCGAACTCCTCGGCGATGTCCGCGAACAGCGGCGCGCCCTCCAGCACCTCGCTCGTCAGCCCGTGGATCCACACCGGCCCCGGATCGCGCTCCGGGTTGACCAGCGTGTACCAGTGGTCCTCGACCTCGCCGCGCGCGTCGAGCCGGTAGACCGCCGCGGAGATGATGCGGTCGTCGCGGGCCAGGCCGGTCGTCTCCACGTCAACGACCGCGTATCCCTGGGGATACGCGGCCGGCCACGGCGTGGGGGAGGACCCTGCGAGGGTGCGGTCTTCGAGCATGGTCCATGAGAATACGGGCCGCGACCGACAGCCCCGCGCGCCCTCCCCCGCGGTGCGCGCACGCCCCCGCCGTACAGAAGCCGCCATGCGGAAGAATTCGGGCATTCGCCCTGAGGGAGTGGATGACGGCCCGTCAACCGGGCGCGGAGGGCCGGAGCGCGCGGGTTCCGCGCCGGGTCCCTCCGTCCCCGCGCCGCGGCCGTGCGATCCTCCGTCCTGTGAGCGAACCCACGCATGACGAGGCGCACGGCGGCGCGCTCGGCTCCCGCCTCAACTGGCTGCGCGCCGCCGTCCTCGGCGCGAACGACGGCATCGTGTCCACCGCCGGACTCGTGGTCGGCGTGGCCGGGGCGACCGACTCCCGCTCGGCCCTGCTGACCGCGGGGCTCGCGGGTCTGCTCGCCGGGTCGATGTCGATGGCGGCGGGGGAGTACGTCTCGGTGTCGACCCAGCGCGACTCGGAGATGGCCGCCCTGGCCCTGGAGAAGCGGGAGCTGAGCGAGCAGCCCGAGGCCGAACTGCGCGAGCTGACCGACATGCTGGAGGAGCGCGGCCTGTCGCGCGAGGTGGCCCGTGAGGCCGCCGAACAGCTCACCGCGCGGGACGCCCTCAGGGCGCACGCGCGCGTGGAGCTCGGCATCGACCCCGACGAGCTGACCAACCCCTGGCACGCGGCCTGGGCGAGCTTCCTGGCCTTCACGGTCGGCGCCCTGCTGCCGCTGCTCGCGATCGTGCTGCCGCCGGCGGCCTGGCGCCTGTGGGTCACCGTGCTGTCCGTGCTGGCCGCCCTGGTCCTCACCGGCTGGACCAGCGCCCGGCTGGGAGCGGCCGCCCCCGCCCGCGCGGTGGCGCGCAACGTGAGCGGCGGCGCGCTGGCCATGGCGGTGACCTACGCGGCGGGAGCCCTGCTCGGAGCGGCCGGGGTCTGACCCCGGCCGCTCCCCGGCGGACCGGGCTCCCGCCGGCGGGGAGCGGGCGGCTCGCCCCAGGCCCCTGCTGTCGGCCGCGTTCTCGCGGGTGCGGCTCCCCGGCCGGCGGGGGTGGGGGCCGCTCGCCGCGCGTCCCTTGTTCCGGTGGGCGGGAAGCCGCGTGACCACTCGTCCGGTGGGCGGGTGCGGGTTGCCCGCCTGGTGTCCGGTGTTCGCGGCCGTCGCCGCCGTGGTCTGGTGCCCGGCCGACAAGGGTGAACCGTTCACCCCGCGGTCCCGCGACGACCGGCGGGTGCGGGTGGCTCGCCTCGCGGCCCGCGCTCCCGGCCCCGGGGGCGCGCTTCCGGGCCGGCGGGGCCGCGGGCCGGTCGCCTCGCGGCCCCGCTCGGACGGGAAGGGGGCGGGCCGCTCACCCGCGGCCCGCCGGGCCGCTGTACCGGGTGTCAGGTCCAGCGGGCCGGGTCCGAGCCCCAGGGGGTGGGCGGGTGGGCCCAGTCGCCGGGGCCGCCGTCGAAGGCGACGGGCGGCAGGGCGTACCGCAGGCGCCCCAGGCGGCTGTCCCGCTCACCGAGCCACCGATCGGGCCGCTCATAGGGGCCGGCGGCCTCCCGGCTCGGGCCGGGCTCCCGGCTCGGGCCGGCCCTTCGGCTTGCGCCGTCCTTCCGGCCCGCGCCGGGCTCTGTTACGGCGGGCTCCGTTCGCTCGGCCGCGCTCAGCAGCCACGACGCCGTCCGTGCGAGGGAGAGCCGTACGACGCGGCTGCCGCCCTCGGACGACTGCTCGGTCAGCGCCCGCAGCACCGCCGCCGCGAGCAGGTGGCCGGTGCCGTGGTCCAGCGCCTGGGCGGGCAGCGCGCCCGGCCGCCCGGGCGTGCCCTCGAGCACCGCGATGCCGGTGGCGGCCTGGACGAGACTGTCGAAGCCCCGCCGCCCGCGCCAGGGCCCGGACGTACCCCACGCCGACAACTGCGCCACGACCAGCCCCGGCCGCCGTTCGGTGAGCGCCTCGGGGGAGAGCCCGAACCGGTCCAGTGCGCCGGGCCGGTAGCCGGTCACCACCACGTCCGCCGCGGCGATCAGCTCCTCCAGGGCGGCGCGGCCGGCGGCGAGGTCCAGGGTGGCCGAGCGTTTGCCGAAGCCGGTGTCCGCGTGCTGGTCGGCCAGTTCGGGCAGGTGCGGCGCGTCCAGGCGCAGCACGTCCGCGCCCAGCAGGGCGAGGGTCCGGGTGGCGACCGGGCCGGCGATGACCCGGGTGAGGTCGAGCACCCGCACTCCGGCGGCGGGCAGCAGCGGGGTGTCCCGCAGCCGTGCGAGCACGCGCGGGCCCGCCGTGTCCGGCCGCTCCCGCCCGACCAGCGGCCCGGCGGCCACGGCGGCCCCCTGGGGGTGCGCGGACCACTCGGCGGGGGTGCGCAGTGCGAAGGCGAGGCCGCCGGCCGCGTGCACGGCCTCCTCCACCCCGAGCGCGGACCGCTCGGCCAGGACGGCCCCGACGCGGTCCGGGTCCGCCTGCTCCGGCAGCCCCAGCGCGGCCAGCAGCCGCCGCCGGTGGTGCGGGTAGTTGGCGTGGGTGCGCACCCAGCCGTCGGCGGTGCGCCAGAACCGCGACAGCGGCGCGAAGGAGACGGGCGCCCGCCCGTCGACCAGCAGATGCCGTTCGCTGACGAACGCCGTGGCGACCGCCCCGTCGTCCACGCGCACCGCGGGCGGGCCGGACCGGCCGGCCCGCACCGCCGCGAGTTCGGCGGCGGCCAGCGCACAGGCGCCCACGCACGCGCGTGCCAGTTCCCGTACGGGAAGGCGCGCCGCGAGCGCGCCCTCCCGCTCCACGAGAGCGAGCCGCGACAGGGCGGCGGGATCGCCGCCCAGCGCGGACCATGCGGACTTGATGTCAGTCATGACTGCACTATGCAGTATTGACTGAATCAATATATGGATCAGGCCGGCAGCAGGGGCCTACCTGGTCACCGCGGCCAGGGCGTCCGCTGTCCCCCATCCGTAGAAGCCGTTGCGGTTCTTCGTGCCCTCGCACACCGCGTCGACCTTGCCGTCGCCGTTGATGTCGTAGGGGTCCGTGCACGGCGTGGCCGTCGCCTCCGCGTAGAGCAGCGCCTTGACCAGGGCGGCCGGGGCGTGCGGATGCGTGGACTTGATCAATGCGGCAACACCGGCGACATGCGGGGACGCCATCGACGTGCCCGCCATGTAGCCCCACTTGCCGCCCGGCAGCGGGCCGAGGATCAGGCCGCTGGTCGCCGGGGGCTCCGGCTTCTGGTAGGCCGTCGAGTCGCCGCCGGGCGCGGCGATGTCGATGACCCCCAGGCCGTAGTTGGAGAACGACGACTTGACGCCCTTGGCCCCGGTGGCCGCGACGGTGACCACGCCCGGCAGCTGGGTGGGTATGTCGAAGCACTTGTGCGGGTCGACGACGCGGTCCCCGGGCGTGGAGTCGTTCGGCGAGGACGGGTCGGTGATCGAGTGCGAGGCCAGGTCGTAGTTCTCGTTGCCGGCCGCCGCGACGTTCACCGCGCCCTTGCGCTCCGCGTACTGCGAGGCCCGGGTGACCGCCTCCACCAGCGCCTTCTGGTCCGGGTCGTCGGCGCAGTTGAAGTACCAGGGGTCGGTGTAATAGCTGTTGTTGGTCACGTCGACGCCGTGCTCCGCCGCCCACACGAAGCCGCACACCACGGCCTCGGTGTAGAAGAACCCGTCGGGGTTGCCGACCTTGATGCCGGCCACCTTCACGCCCGGCGCCACGCCCGTGATGCCCACGCCGTTCTTCGCGCCCGCGATCTCGCCGGCCACGTGCGTGCCGTGCGGGCTCTCGGCGGCGCTCGGCCGCCAGGCGCCGTCCGTGGTGTCCGGCTTGCCCGACACGCAGTTGACCGACGCCCCGCGGTCGAAGTTCGGGGCGATGTCCGGGTGGGTGTCGTCCACGCCGGTGTCGATCACGGCGACGGTGACGTCGCGGCTGCCGAGCGTCTTCTCGTGCGCCTTGTCCGCCTTGATGGCCGGCAGGTCCCACTGGAGCGACTCCAGCGGGTCCTGCCCGGCGGCCGCCCGGCCCGTGGCCCGCGCCGCCTGGGCGGCGGTCAGCGGCCGTGGCGTGCCGACGTCGGTGGTCGACTGGGCGGGCAGCGGCGCGGTGCGGGTGGCGCCCGCGGAGTCGACGCCGGGCACCTTGCGCAGGATCCTGGCGAAGTCGGGGTCGGCGGAGTGGACGACGATGACGCCGATCCGGTCGTACGACGTCACGATCGTGCCGCCGGCCCGGGTGATCGCCTGCTTCACACGGGCCTGGACGCCGTGCCCCGGAGGGACGTTGACGACGTAGCTCAGGGATGCCGGGGTGTCCGTGGCGGCCGCGGGGGCGGCGGGGGCGGCGTCCGCCGCCGAGGCGGAGACGTTCGGCAGGAACGCGAGGGCCGTCGCCATGGCCGTCCCCAGCGGGAGGACGAGGGCCCGGCGGTAGCGCGGGTGAGGCGCTGTCATGTGTCCGTGTCTCCTGTCTCTACTTGACCGCGCGCAGCGCGTTGACGATCCCGGACCCGTAGAAGCCGTTGACGCGCTTGCCGCCCACGCAGGTGGCGTCGACGACCCCGTCGCCGTCCCCGTCGTAGGGGCCGGCCGGGCAGCCCGGGTTGTCCGCCTGGGCCTTGAGCAGGGCCTGCAGCTGGGCGGGGGTGGCGTGGCGGTGGGCGGACTTCAGCAGCGCGGCCACCGCGGCGACGTGCGGGGTGGCCATGGAGGTGCCCTGGAGGAAGCCGTACTGGTTGTTCGGCAGGGTGGACAGGATGCGGCCGTTCTTCGACGGCGTGTCGGGGATCTGGTACTTGTCCCCGCCCGGCGCGGCCACGTCGACGACGCCCTGGCCGTAGCTGGAGTAGTAGGACTTGGTGCCGTTGACGCCGACCGCGCTGACCGTCACCACGCCCGGCAGCTGGGTGGGTATGTCGAAGCACTTGTGCGGGTCGACGGTGCGCTCGACGGGGGTCGAGTCGTCGGGGCTGGAGTCGTCGGTGAGGGCGTCGGCGTCCAGGTCGTTGTTGGAGTTGCCGGCCGCGGCGACGCTCAGCGTGCCCTTGCTCCGCGCGTAGAGCTGGGCGCGGTTGACGGCGTCGACGATGGCCCTCTGGTCGGGGTCGTCGAGGCAGTTGTACTGCCACGGGTCCACGTAGTAGCTGTTGTTGGTGATCTCCACGCCGTGGTCCGCGGCGAACACGAAGGCGCAGACGACGCTCTCGGGGTAGAACAGCTGCCCCGCGTCCGGCTGGGCGACCGTGATGCCGGCGACCTTCACGCCGGGCGCGACGCCCGCGACGCCGATCCCGTTGCGGGCCGCGGCGATCTCGCCGGCCACGTGCGTGCCGTGGTAGTGGTCCGCGTCCACCGGACGCCAGGAGCCGTACGTCGTGTCGGCCTTGCCGCTGACGCAGTTGGCGGACTGGCCGGGGGAGAAGTTGGGCGCGATGTCCGGGTGGGTGTCGTCCACGCCGGTGTCGATCACGGCGACCGTGACGTTCCTGCTGCCGGGGTTGACCCCGGCCGCCCGGTCGGCGCCGATCGCGCGCAGGTCCCACTGGTCGGCCTCGAGGGGCTCGGCACCGCCGCCGGCCGCCTTCGCCGCCTTCGCGGCCTCGGCCTTGGACAGGTACTGCACCGCGCCCTCGTCGGTCGTCCCCGACGCGCTCAGCGGCGCGGTGCGGGTGGCGCCGGCCGACTGCACGCCGCGCACCGCTCGCATCCGCCTGCCGAAGTCCGGGTCGGCGGAGTGGGCGACGATGACACCGATCCGGTCGTAGGCCGCCACGATGCTGCCGCCGGCCGCGGTGATCGCCCGCTGCACGGCGCCGATCGTGTGGCGGTCGGTCCTCGTGTTGACGACGTAGGCGAGGGTGGGCGCGTCGGCCGTCGTCGCCGTGGTGCCCGAGGCGGGTGCCGCCGAGGCCGCCGACGGAAGGAAGCCGAGCGAGGCGGTGAGCGACAGCACGACCGGCACGGCGAGGGCCAGCCGGCGTCTGGAACGCAGATGAGCCATGGGGTCTCCACATCATCCGGGTACAGAACCGCCCGAGCCGAGGTACAGCCCGGGCAGGTACATGACGGGTGGTGCAGGGTGAAGCTATCTCCCGCCTCGGCCGCTCAGCAATGAGTAGGCAATGACTCGCCCAGGTCACTCGCGAAAGAAGCCGGCGCACTTGAACCGGCCCCGGGGCCGCGCCGTGGACCTTGTGCAGGAGCCCGGGCCGTACCGGGCCCCGGCCGCAACCGCATCCGCAACGCGAGGAGACTGACGTGGCAACCGAGACACCGCCACCCTCGAAGACGCAGGTCCCCCTCCCCTCCTCCGAGGAGTTCACCGCGGTGCAGGAGAGTGCGGAGTTCGGCGAACTGCGCCGCTCCTACCGCTCCTTCGCCTTCCCGCTGACCATCGCCTTCGCCGCCTGGTACCTGCTGTACGTCCTGCTGTCCAACTACGCGGGCGGCTTCATGGGCACCAAGCTCTTCGGCAACGTCAACGTCGCCCTCGTCCTGGGCCTGGCCCAGTTCCTCACCACGTTCCTCATCGCCTGGTGGTACGCGCGGCACGCCGCCGCGAAGCTCGACCCCAAGGCGGAAGCCATCAAGTCCCGTATGGAGGGCGGCGCATGAGCCCCGCGATCACCCTGGCCGCCGGCGAGGCGAGCCAGCACCGGCCGCTGATCATCACCCTGTTCGCGGTGTTCGTCGCCGCCACCCTCGTCATCACCGTCTGGGCCGGCCGCCAGACCAAGGACGCCGCCGACTTCTACGCCGGCGGGCGGCAGTTCACCGGCTTCCAGAACGGACTGGCCGTCTCCGGCGACTACATGTCCGCCGCGTCCTTCCTCGGCATCGCGGGCGCCATCGCCCTCTTCGGCTACGACGGCTTCCTGTACTCCATCGGCTTCCTCGTCGCCTGGCTGGTCGCCCTCCTCCTGGTCGCCGAGCCGCTGCGCAACTCCGGCCGCTACACCATGGGCGACGTCCTGGCGTACCGCATGCGCCAGCGGCCCGTCCGCACCGCCGCCGGCACCTCGACGATCGTCGTGTCGATCTTCTACCTGCTGGCCCAGATGGCCGGCGCCGGCGTTCTGGTCTCCCTGCTGCTCGGCATCACCAGCGACGGCGGCAAGATCGGCATCGTCGCGCTGGTCGGCGTACTGATGATCGTCTACGTCACCATCGGCGGCATGAAGGGCACCACCTGGGTGCAGATGGTCAAGGCGGTCCTGCTCATCGCGGGCGCGATCCTGCTGACCTTCCTGGTGCTGCTGAAGTTCCACTTCAACCTCTCCGACCTGCTCGGCCGGGCCGCCGACAACAGCGGCAAGGGGGCGGCCTTCCTCGAGCCCGGCCTGAAGTACGGCGCGTCGGGCACCACCAAGCTCGACTTCATCTCGCTCGGCATCGCCCTGGTCCTCGGCACCGCGGGCCTGCCGCACATCCTGATCCGCTTCTACACCGTCCCCACCGCCAAGGCCGCCCGTAAGTCGGTGATCTGGGCCATCGGTCTGATCGGCGCCTTCTACCTGATGACCCTCGCCCTCGGCTTCGGCGCCGCCGCGCTGATCAAGCCGGACGAGATCATCGCCTCCAACAAGGCCGGCAACACCGCGGCGCCGCTGCTCGCCCTGCACCTGGGCGGCGTCGACTCCAGCTGGGGCGCCATCCTGCTGGCCAGCATCTCCGCGGTCGCCTTCGCCACCATCCTCGCGGTGGTCGCGGGCCTGACCCTGGCCTCCTCGTCGTCCTTCGCCCACGACATCTACGCCAACGTCATCAAGAAGGGCACCGCCACCGAGAAGCAGGAGGTGAACGCGGCCCGCTGGGCCACCGTCGGCATCGGCGCGGTCTCCATCGTCCTCGGCGCCCTGGCCCGCGACCTGAACGTGGCCGGCCTGGTGGCCCTCGCCTTCGCGGTCGCCGCCTCCGCCAACCTGCCGACCATCCTCTACAGCCTGTTCTGGAAGCGGTTCACCACCTCCGGCGCCCTGTGGTCGATCTACGGCGGCCTGGTCACCGCGGTCGGCCTGGTGCTGTTCTCGCCGGTGGTCTCCGGCAAGCCGACCTCGATGTTCCCGGACGTCGACTTCCACTGGTTCCCCCTGGAGAACCCGGGCATCATCTCCATCCCGGTCGGCTTCCTGCTCGGCGTCGTGGGCACCCTGCTGTCGAAGGAGACCCCCGACCCCGCCAAGTACGCGGAGCTGGAGGTCCGCTCCCTGACGGGGACGGGCGCGCACTGACGGCGCCGGGCCGGACCCGGCCCGATCCATCACGGCCGCGGCGCCCGGGCCCCCCCGGCCCCGGGGGGCCCCCCGGGCCCTCTTCCCGCACCCGGCCGCGGGGCGTGTGGGGGGCCCCGCCGAGGGGGGCGACACAGCCCACCAAGAACAACCCCCC